>JASEHO010000011.1 GCA_030018505.1 bacterium | reverse complement strand
GCAAGAGACAAGAAAGAAGATATGATTTCGAATTTCTTCCTAATTTCCAATTTCTAATTTCCAATTTCTGCAAGAAATTACAGGAAAAACGATGAAAATGAACCGTCCCAACTAATCTCCTTTTGCATCAGTAGGAAGAAATTTTAATACCCTCAATCCCAAAACAAATATTAGCCCAATAATTCCAACCACACCTAATGCTTGAAGCACCTCATAAAAGCCAATTGAATAGGTAGTAATCCCCTCCTCAACAAGAAAAGAGACTATCTTCATATTTGGGAAAAGATCTGGCGGATGGGTTTGTCCTGGAATGACAATGATATATCGTTCGCATAAGACGCCAAAGACCACCAGAGCAGAAGAAAAGACTATCCAGGGGATGGATTTGGCTTTCTTTGAAAAGAGGATAATAGCTGGAATGATTGAGCCAAGAACTATCAAACCACCCCAGAAAATTAGACTATGAGAACCGCAGAAAAGGAAATATCTGGCTGCTTCACGGGACTGGGTAAGATAATAGCGATAAGTGTTTTCGACAAAGATAAAATAGAGGACTATCATAATAAAGATAGCCAGTAGCCTGCCGAGTCTTACTACAAGTTCATTGTTCAGGGGTCGCTTTGTCCATCCAAATAAGATAAGGATCATAATTACCATAAACCCGGTTCCAGACGAGAGTGCCGCGGCAATAAAACTTGGCGGAAGCAGGGGAGAGCAATAAAGCTCTCTCGGCGAAAAACCAAAGATAGCACCTGTGCCACTATGAACGCCGATTGCCCAGATAACAGCAACCGGAGCGATTATCTTGACCAATTTTTCTTTTTCCGTAAATAAAGCCAAAAGATAAAAGATGCAGATAATCATATAGGTAATGTAGAGAAAAGGGTTGATGGAAAACATAGAGACAGGATTGAAATGATAAAAAGGCTCAAATATCTTCAGTGGTCTTCCCCAATCAGACATAATAGACAAAAGTGCCGCAACTAAAAATAAAAAGGAGAGAAAGACAGTAACCCTGGCAAATGGCTTATACTCTATCTTCCCAAAAATGGCATAAAGGGATGAGATTACCAATGACCCTGCAGACAGACCAACATAGAATACAGCCAGTATTATTTGCAGTCCCCATGGAACACGGGTTGTCATTCCAGTAAGATAGAGCCCTTCCTTAGCCAAAAGATAGGTGGCAAGGATTCCAATAAGGGCTAATACTGTTAGCACAAAGACCAACAAATAAAATGGTATTGATTTTCCTTTTATAGTCTCAAATTTTTGTATTCCGTCCAATTCCAAACCCCCTTTGTTTAAGCAAATTTATGTTAGTTGTCTTAGGTAAAACAGTCTTCAGACACTAAGGTCAGAAGAAAAATTAGAATAACATTTACTTCAGATGGCTAAAGTGTTACATGTTTTATCTAATTCTTTACTTAACAACGACTTATGTTTACAGATAGGTCTAAGTTAATGCCATTCGGATGTGTCCCTCTTCCGTGAAATTTAGTATTATGTCCCCCGCATCAAGTTAAGCATCAATACCTATTATCATAACTGGAATGTCAATATCTGCTATTCCTCGCCTTTCCAAATCCCAAACAAACTGTTCAAAATAGCTTACTCCACTACTCATCTCATGCCAATGCTTTAACTGGAACAATTTCTATTCCGGTGTCAATATGCCCTAAATTCTTGAATATCGTCATCTTGGCAGCTACATTATAAACCATGAACGAATACTTTCCAAACTGGACCTCAACACCAAGTTTTTGCTTCACAAAATCCATTTCGCGAAAGGCTCCCTTTCTGAGTTGTTAAATGAAAAGATCCCTGCAATTCTCATCTTCCCCCCTCGATAGTTAGCCATTGTTGTGGAATTTGCGACATTTTTTCTCTTTCTGTTGGTTGATAAACAGGTTTACCGATGGGGCGGTAGGGAAGTTCACCAGAAAACAACATATTCATCCTGCGCTTTGCCTCGTCTATATATTTGGATTCACGTTCACATCCGATAGCCCGACGATTATGACGTACAGCAGCTAATAAGGCGGAACCGACACCGCTAAATGGATCAAGAACCCAGTCACCTTCCGAGGTCAGAGAAAGCACACATCGTTCAACAAGTTCAATCGGAAATTGACAAGGATGAATTGTTTTTTCGGGATGATTTGCTTTTACATTTGGAATGTTCCAGAGACCTAATTCCCATTCTTTGACTATCAACTTCCATACATCGCTTGGATTCTTGCCTAAAGGGTTCCCTGATGGAAGACCGTATTTTGGACCTGGTCTAAAATTTGTCTTGCCTGGGTATTTAGATGGAACACGAACAGCATCAAGATTAAATGTGTATTCATCAGTTTTTGTAAACCACAACAATGTTTCATAGCGTCCAGAAAATCGCACAGAACAATGTAATCCATGTTCAAATGTCCATATAATACGATTGCGAAGTTGTAGGCCTAATTTTTTGAACAATGGATAAAAATAAATATCCAAAGGAAACACTTCGCTTTTATCAACATAATTTCCAACTTGCCAACATAAGGATCCCTGGGGCGAAAGAACGCGCACAAGTTCTTTAAGGATGGGATGCAGTTGTTCAAGATAATGATCTAATCGAGTTTGTGACTCGTATTCTTTTCCAATGTTGTAGGGTGGCGAAGTAATTATTAAAGAGGCAAATCCATTAGGGCATTGTGAAAGTATTTCTATCGAATCCCCAAGAGCAAAAACTATTTCGGCAGATTCTGAATACGCATCTGAGATTACCTTGTGTTCTTCTGTAAAAAAGCTTTGTTGTGTTGCCATAAATTCTGTTTTGGTCATTGTACCTCCATCTTCATATCTGCCTAACCTATGATTACACCGCCTATTGACAGTTTTATATCACTGTAACATAGGAGACAGCAGATAAAGTTATATGCACAAACAAAGTATTTTGTCAAACATTTCGTTTAATGGGTGCTATAATCCTATATAATAAACCTTGGGTTTTGTGCCCAGATCTTCCCTGATGGCCTTGACGGTATTATTGGCAATTAGCCTTGAAATTTCGCTATCTGGATCATTCAGGTTTCCAAAGGTTATTGCTTTGATTCCAATCCTCTCACAGGAGGCAACACAAGCAAGTTTTTTGCCTTGACGCAACAAATGATTACAAAAGTCACAAGATTCAGGGACACCATGTGCACTTTTAGGATGATTCTTGTTGGACCACTTAGAATTCTCTCTATAGTTGAAATATCTCGCATTATAAGGGCAGGAGATCATACAATACCTGCATCCAATACATCTGTGGTGATCGACAATAACAATACCATCATCCCTTTTGTAGGTAGCCTGAACAGGACAGGCTTGGGCACAGGGCGGGTTATCACAGTGATTACAAAGCAGGAGCACAGATTTTTCGCCAGAATTAACAGGATACTCCCTTTTCAGCCTTACCTTTCTGATTAAATGAACATCCCTTTTTTTGTCTCCGTGCAAGGTGATATTATTCTCTTTCCTGCATGCCTTTATACATTCATCACAATCCTGTAAGCATCTGTTAAGATCAATAACCATCCCCCATTTGAGATTAGACTTCTTGCCTTTCTTAGATAACTCACACGCTGTGGCCAATAAGGACGGCGAGTTATATGCACAAACTGAGCCTACCAATAATGCCCCACCCTTTTTCAAAAACTCTCTTCTATTCATTTGGATAGTAATGACAACTAAAGCAATCAGGCTTTAGATTCACTTTATCATGGCATCTATCACAAAACCCTTTCCTGTTTGAATGGCATCCTCTGCAATTCTTAAGCCCTATATCCACCTTTTTCCCCTCACGCATAGCCTGGTTTCTTGTCTCTTTTAGAAGAATCATGTGATTGTAACGGATCTCTTCTGTATCCATGATACATTTCTCTCCCTTTGGTTTTTCAAGGAAAGGCTCAGGGCCTTTAGCTACCAAAACTGAAATATTGTATATTAGAGGCAAGGCTATAATCAATGCCAAAATTGCGCCAATAATTATGTTGTTCTTATTTAGTTTCATTGCTTCTTCCTGAATATTCAGCATAGATTAAGGCTATAGCCCGATAGAAAAGATGAGCAAACTTGGAATAGGGTAGATACATAAGAAGTATAAAGACAAAGACTAAATGGATGAAATAGACAATCACTTTAAGTGTATCCACTCGGGCATAATGGAAAATCTCAGTAGCAAACCCACTCAATCCCACAGCAAGAAGCACCAGAATAAAGAACCAATCAAAATAAGTGCCGATATTCTTTTGCTTTAGGCGGTTCCAAATCATAAGCAGACAACCCACAACAATCGCCACACCACCTAAATTTGCCATAATTTTTAAGGGATTGAGAAGATTGAATGGATAGACAAGCCCTTTTTGAAACAGCGGGTTGAAAGATGAGGTAATTACCCAAATGCTCACAAAAGATAAGCCAATAAAACCAAAGAAAACAAGGCTATGGGCAAGAAATCGCCATTTATTTGTGGTGCATTGGCTAAAGTCCTCATGGGTTATTATTCTCTTTAGTGCCAATATGAGGCTTTTTACAAGGCTTTTGGCTGGCGAGGTTCCTTTATCTTGAGCCTTCATAGCAGACCAAAATCTTATTGTTCCAATAATGATGGAGAGAAAAGCCAGACAGGAAAAGAATGCAAAGAAGCTATTGAGCAGCCAATGGGGAAAGATAGTGGTGCTGGCAAAGATTATCTTTTGGCTTACAGAACTTTCAATACCCAATTTATCAAAAAGAGGCTTTTTCACTAAAATGGCAAGACCTAAAAACAGGGCTGGAATGAAAAGAAGAAAAGGAAGGAATTTAGGCTTTCCAATCCATCGGCTCAAGAAACCCGGAAACCCATAGTGTGAAATTGCCAGTCTCCTGATAGCAGAAAGCACCTCCCCTGGCTTTGCACCCCTCGGGCAATAGGTTGTGCAGTCGCCGCACTGATGGCAGAGCCATATATCAGGTGAAGCCAAAAGCTCCTTCTTCATCCCCCACTGAGCCTTTATCATCTCTTTGCGTGGAAATGGCTCGTTATCAGGGGATAGACTACACCTTACAGAGCAGGTCGCACACTGATAGCATTTCTTCAGGGATTCGCCCCCTCCAGCAATTATCTCTTTGATAAACCCTAAATCAGGCTTTATAATTTTGTCTTTCATTTCACAGATTATAAGTCTTATAGGTCGTATAAGACTTATAAGTCATATAGGACTTATAAGGCTTTAAAAGCCCTTAAATGGATTCGGTCCCACCTTTTCCATTGTTTCCATAAACTCATTAAATATACCGGGTAATAGGTCGTATTCGTTTATAGAAAGCTGGACTATTTTCACCCTTTCGGATTCAAGTCTCAGCCTGTCCAATGTCTCCTTAACCTTGCTCAGTCTGTAATTTGCCAGCTCACTTCCCTTGACAAAATGGCACTGGTAATCATCGCCGTACTTACAGCCAATCAGGAGTATGCCATCAATCCCCTTTGATAGGGCATCAGCAATCCAGACTAAGTTTATTGAGCCAAGACATCGGACAGGAACAACCCGAACATAAGGGGTATAGGAAAGACGCTTTACCCCAGCCATATCTAAGGCCGGGATAGCATCATTTTCACACATAAATGCCAGTATCCTGGGCTTTTTTTCATCCTCCTCAGGCACCTCTATTGCCTTAAAGCTGGACCCAACTATATCAATAGAATAATTCTTAAAGCTGATTATCCTTTCTGGACAGGCTCCCATGCAAGTCCCACACCTTCTGCATCTCGTAATATTCGGCAAGGGATTAAACTTTTCATCTTCATTAAGTGCTCCGAATGGACACTCATCCGTGCAACGCTTACACTGGGTGCACCTTTGCATAAAAAGGTCAGGATAGGTCATATCCCCTACTCTTGGATGAACAGCCTGGCCCTTTGCGGTAAGCTCAATACACTGAATTGCCTTGAGCGCTGCCCCAGCCGCATCATCCATAGCCGCTGCCATATCCATTGGATGCCTGACGCAACCAGCCGCATATATACCTGTCCTTCGGGTCTCATAAGGAAAGCAGATAAAATGCGAGTCAGGAAAGCCATACCTCAGGCCAGGTAGCTCAGGGCCTTGCCTGTAGTCCAGATTCAGAATATCTGATTTTATAATAGCGTCTTGAGGTACTGTAGGCTCTTCTTTTTTCTCTTCAATAGGTGCTTCTTCTATTATCCTCTTAATGGCTGTTGTTGGAACTATGCCAGTGGCAAGGACAACCATATCTACCTCAACAATAATATCCCTTCCAAAAAGGGTTTTGTTGGCTGTGACTGTTAGATTATCTGCCTGGGTTGGTTCAATGCTTGCAATCTCTCCTTTAGTAAAGAAGATGCCTTCATCCTCCTGTGCCCTGATATAGAAATCCTCATATAGACCCATAGTCCGCATATCTTTGTAAAATATGTAAGCTATTGCCTCCTGATTTTGTTCCCGGACATACATGGCTTGTTTCAGGGAAGTCATACAGCAAAATGTTGAGCAATAAGGCAAAAGGTCTTTATCCCTTGAGCCTGCACACTGGATAAAGGCTACAGCCTTAACCTCTTTGCCATCAGATGGCCTTTTTATCTTGCCATTCTTTGCCAATTCTTCCATCAAGCTACTGGTAATAACATTGGCAGATTTACCATATCCAAGATGGGATAGCTTTGCAGGATCATAAGGCTCAAAGCCTGCGGCTAATACTATTGCACCCACGCGGAATTGAACATTCTCCCCTTTATGCTTAAGGGTAACATCAAACAATCCAGGCCCGCCTGCAATCTTTTCAATCTTAGCTGAGGTATAGACCTTAATCCTCTCTATAGACTCAATCTCTTTTATCTTTTCCTGATGGGAAACCTCTTGTAGCTCCAAAGAGAAAGGCTGGTTCGGAAATTGCTTATAAAGCCTTGCTGAAAATCCACCCAAAACCCCTTCCTTTTCCACAAGAACTACCTCATAGCCTGCATAAGCTGCCTCAATAGAAGCTGTCATCCCAGCCATCCCACCACCAATAACCAATATTGTCTTGCTTATATCTTCATTAGGCTTAAATGGCTCTGGCAGTTCAGTCTTTTGTGCCTTAACAATGCCCATCCGTAGATAGTCTTCAGCCATCATCTGGGTATCTTCATTATTGGCAGGCTGACTCCAGATAACCTGCTCACGCAGATTTACTCGCTCTATAATCTTGCTGGTATCAAAGGTAAAGGCATCCTGGTTGACCCTCGAAGAACAGCCAGCGATAATAATGGTGTTTGTTCCTTCTACCTGGCAATCATTATTGATAGTATCAATCCCTGCCTGACTACACAAACAGGTATGAGCTTTACAGACAGGGGCTTTGCCTTCGCCTGTCCCCACCTTAAGTAACTTCTCTATATCTAAGGCTTCTCCAATACCACAGCCTGTGCAGATATAAACGGCTAATTTTTTATTCATAATTACCCTTCACTTTTTTTACAAGTTCGATTTTTGATAAAGATAAGTCCTGACTCCATCAATAGGTCTATCCTCTTCTTTTTATGGGGTTTTTATTTTTCCGCCACTATCTTATTTTAAAAGTCTCAATCAAATCCGTAATCTTATTAACCTCTAACGGCTCTACATTGCTAATCTTCATCTTCTTAGTCCTTTGCCTAAAATCTCCTTAAAAGCAGTCTCATCAATGCCTGTCTGCCTTAGCATCTCGTAAAACAACCATTTTGATATTGTCTGGCTGTGTTTATGTTTTATTCTCACCCGAAGGATTGTGCCACTCGATAATATCTTACGCCATGTTTCATGTTTTCGGGAGCGAATCTTTTCAAAACCCAATTTATTAAGAACTGTTCTAAACTGATCAAATGTGTATACTGCCATATCTTACTTCAAGAAGCATCCTTAGGTCCCAATCGTTTTTACAGGAGACAATAGCTTTAATATATGGCAAATGATGAGCCCTGTTTGGGCTGCTTGAATACAGATTGACATCTTCCGTATATTCTTTTGCGTATTCTTTAATCTCGGAAAGGATCTCTTCAGCTACCTCCTCGATGGTATCCATCTCCGTCACCAAATCCAGTTCTAAACATTTAGCACAAAATCTGTTATTATCCTTAAAGATACAGACTGTAAGCAATGGAACTCCTATTTGATATTTTATAGGTTCTTCGTCCACCCTTCTTTTCTCTAATAGCTCTGGCATTCTTTTAGTCCTCCTTTATTTTTATCTTTTGCCTTTTCCTCACAGCTCGACTCAAGTGTTCACTCTGGAATCGTAACACTTTACTCATCTGAAGTAACCGGGTAAAGTTCAATGTAAAATTAAACAATCCTAAATTAGCATCTTAAAATTATTCCTCTTCTTCAAATGTTAATTGTTAATTGTTCATTGATAATTTTGCAATGAATTCCCTTTTTACCTGGTTGTTGCTTCACTTTTAGATGGGTAAATAGTTACAATCTCTTTACTCAGTGTCCTCCTATACTTAAAATGCCACTTGCAGCGGTTATTAAAACCACAACCTCAATTATAGCCAGCCAGCAGTAAATCTTATCATTTCTTCTTAAATATGAGGGAATGATGGCTAAATAGCAGATAATGGTAGTTATGGCTAAAAAGGTAATAGCCAGAAAGGTGACAAAATCTCCATAGCCTAAGAGGTGTAGCCACGACCAGCCAGAGTGTATGCCTGTGGAGCGAAGATACTCCTCGCAGGATAATGACCAATATTCGGAAATCTTCTGCAAAGGAATCTTAGCAGGCAGAAGCTCTCCTACATAAAGGATAAAGGTAATGACCACTAATCCTAAGCCTATCTTACTCAACACATTAAGAAATTTAGCATAAATCTCTTGTTCTTTCATTTAATATCCAAATCCCTTAGCTATTGCCCGTAATCCTGTAAAGATGAGTAAGCCAATAACTACATATCTAACTGCCTTTGGCTTTGTTTTAGAGAGTAGTTTAGCCCCAATAAGTGAACCAAGCATTATACCTATTATAGAAGGGATAACCACCATTGGGAAGAGAGCACCTTGATTGATGTAAACCCAGGCGGCTGATGTATCTGTTATGGAAAGTAAAAATTTACTGGTAGCTACGGAAACCTTCAAAGGAGCACCCATTATCAGATTTAATACAGGCACATTAGCCCAGCCTGCCCCAAGACCAAACATACCAGCCATTATACCAACAAAGATGAACATAAAGAACCCCACAGGTGTTTTATGGATTTGCCAGTTGACATCCCTTCCTTCTGTTTGTTCGTGATATATCCCATTTATCTTCAGGATAGAGGATAATTTATCTGGCTCTTTAACCTCAGGGAACTCTGATTTTTTAGCCACTATCATTACAGCTACAATAAATAGGATTGTCAGACCCAGGGCTATCTGGACGATATTTTCTGGCAGGCTAAGACCAAGAAATGCCCCAATTATAGAAGATATAGAGGCAATCAAGGCACAAGGTATAGCCAAGCGGAGGTCTGCCAAGCCCTTTTTCAAAAGCTCAGGCCCAGCCGCTAATGCCCCTGAAAGGGCGACAAGTAATCCTGCACACCTTACAAAATCAAGATGAAAGGGAAAGAATCCACTAACAATAGGAACAAATAGCACCCCTCCTCCAACACCAGCAAGCACAGCTACTATGCCTATTAAAAAACTTACAATAAACAAAAGGATTGACCAGATCCACCACTCCATTAAACCACCTCACATAATCTTACTGTCTAACTAATAATGCCCTGAATAGCCTTTAATACTGCTCCTGTAGCATCTTGAACAGAAGAGGCTACATCAGCAGGCTTTTTGGAGACACCTGCAGGATAGATTCCATTCTCCTTTTGTGGGTTTATAAATCCATTTTTATCGCTGGTGATATCTGCTGGTGGCACTGGCTGCATACCACAAGCCAAAACAACAAGCGAAACGTTCTCTCTTCTTTTGGTTCCCGAGAGTATATCCTCTGCCTCAACAATAAGTTCGCTACCATTCTCTTCAATCTTAGAGGCTTTACCTTTAATAAAAGTAACCCTGCTATCGCTTGCAACTTTATTGTAAAAATCTTCATACTTACCAGGGGTACGAATATCAATATAAAAGATAAAAATCTCAGATTCAGGGATGCTTTCTCTAAGGTATGTAACCTGTTTTAAGGAGGCAAGACAGCAGACAGCCGAGCAATAAGCCAGGTGATTTTCATCACGACTGCCTGCACATTGAACAAAGGCTATTTTTTTTGGCTCTTTCTGGTCAGATGGACGAAGGATTTTGCCCTCAGTTGGCCCATTTGGAGAGGCAATACGTTCCATCATCATATTGGTGATAACATCCTTATACCTGCCAAAGCCTAAATTATCAATCTTTGAGGCATCATAAGGCTTCCAACCTGTTGTTATAATTATTGAGCCAACATTAACAATCCTTGTTTCTGCCTGCATTTTAAGGTCAATTGCCCCGTATTTACAAGACTCAAGACAAGAGCCGCACTTGGTGCAAGCATCACTATCAATCACATATCTATAAGGAAAGGCTTGTTGATGGGGAAGATAAATGGCTTTGGTGCTGACCATATTCAGGTTAAATTCATCTTTTCTTTCAGATAGACAAACTTTAGCACACGCACCGCAGGCTGTGCATCTCTCATTTATGTAGCGAGGCTCTATTTTTATTGTTACCTTATAGTCTCCCTTATTGCCTTCTATATTCTCTACACCTGCAAGGGTTAAAACCTTAATATTTGGGCTATTCTTTATTCTTCTTAAGTTTATCTCCAATCCACAGGTTGGTGGGCATAGCTTAGGAAAGTACCTGTTCATCTGAACAACCCTTCCGCCAAGATACGGGTTCTTTTCCACAAGAATAACGCTATAACCCGTCTCAGCCGCCTCAACCGCAGATGTTATCCCAGAAATCCCGCCGCCAATTATCAAAATATTCTTAGCCATCAATAAAAACAAGTAGGGGCAGGAGAAGTTTTCCTGCCCCTTTGTAAAAAATCTATCCCTTATCTTCCATTACTTTGGAACCAAATCCTTATGCTCCTTCTTGAATACTGACCATTGACCTTGTTTCGGATCATACTTGGAGTTGACAAAGCACTTCCAGTTTGCGTCATCAATTAGGTTAAAGTCAGACCTGTAATAGAACCCTGGATACCTGCTCTCCTCCCTGAAGAGGATATGTCTAAGGTGCATCTCTGCTGTCCAGATTCTATGATAATTCTCCCAACATCTCAGCAATTCATGCAGGTCCTTGGCTGCCAGTTTTTGAGCATCTACCTTGAGTATATCAAGAAGCTCCAGAGCCTTTTCCAGCATAGCCTTGCCAGTAATATAATGCGTTCCACAACCACCACCATACTCATCCATAATCTTATTCAGCCTGAACATCAGCATCCTTGGCTTGATATAGCGTGGATTGATCTCTGGGTCAGTAGAAAGCCCCTTATGTTCCTCATAATTGATGAACGGTAGGTAGATTTCATTTGCTAATTGCCTTGAGTCTTGGGCAATAGTCGGATTAAAATCTTTGTGGTCAAGGGCAAACCTGACCGCAGCCTTAGCCGCAATTCTACCCTCTGCATGCGAACCAGAGGAGAATTTATGACCAGAAGCGCCAACGCCGTCCCCGGCTGTGAACAGACCAGAAACTGTAGTCATTCGATTGTATCCCCATTGCCATTCTGCTGGAGCAATATCCTCGGGGCCACTAACCCAGATTCCACAACAGCCTGAGTGTGAACCTAAAAGATACGGCTCTGTTGGCATCAGCTCAGACATAGTCTCTTCAGGGGCAATATTCATTCCTGCCCATTGACCTGCCTGACCAATACACATATCTAAGAAATCTTCCCATGCCTCTGACTCAAGCTCCCTGCATTTTTTCTTGTCATTACCATGCGATTCAAAGAGATTTTTCATTGCGGTTGGTGTATCCATATAGATAGGACCTCTACCTTCTTTTATCTCCTTAAGCATCTGATGGTTTCTTAAGCAGGTTGGGGTTACCTTAGAGGCGCCATAAGGAAGATAATCATTAAGCATATCCTTATTTTTTACTGTGTAATCTTCACCCAGGGCATTCATTGCCTTTGCCTTAAAGAGTAAGAACCAGGCACCAACTGGTCCTGCTCCATCCTTAAACCTGGCTGGGACAAATCGGTTTTCCATCATAGTCAATTCTGCGCCGACCTGAGCGGCCATAGTATATGTCGAACCAGCATTCCATATAGGATACCAGGCTCTACCCATACCCTCTCCAGTTGACTGACGAGGTCTAAATATATTCACTGCCCCTCCGCAGGCCATCATAATAGACTTAGCCTTAAAGATATAGATCTTGTTCTCTCTTGTGCTAAATCCTACTGCTCCAGCTATACGATTTTCTTCCTTGTCATCAAGTATGAGCTTAACAATAAACACCCTTTCATAGATATTCTCCATACCAATAGCTGTTTTAGCCGCCTCAGCCACGATGGTTTTGTAGGACTCACCATTAATCATTATCTGCCATTTGCCTGTTCTAACAGGCTTTCCGCCCTTTTCAAGGGGTACTCCCTCACTTCCTTCAGCCTTCCATATAGGCAATCCCCATTCCTCAAATCTATGCACTGTATCATCAACATGCCTACCTACATCATAGATAAGGTCATCACGAACAACACCCATCAGGTCATTGGAGACCATGCGGACATAATCCTCTGGTGTGTTTTCTCCCAAATAGGTGTTGATAGCTGAAAGACCCTGAGCTACAGCGCCGCTTCTTTCCATAGCCGCCTTATCCACTAAGGTAATCTTCATACCCTCTGGGGCCCATCTCTTTGCCTCAAAGGCCGCTCCACAGGCGGCCATACCGCCACCAATAATCAATATATCTGTATTTACCTCTTCAATCTGCGGCTCCTTACAAAAATGCGAAGTTTCTTGTGTTTGCATAGCCATAATTTTTCCTCCTTTTTAAGATTTTGCTGGGGTAGGTAAGGTTTTACCTATCTCAGAAAAAAGATTTTGACTTTTTATGTCATCCATAGACGGTTGAGCCTTGCCTTCATAAGGCTTGATTGAACCCTCAGGGGTAGTCCTGATAGGGAACTTGAACCTTTTAATGTTACCGTTCCTGAACTGCACAGTCCACATAATAGAATCTGTTCCTCTTAAAGGAATGATACTACCACCCATAGGCACGATGTCTGCATAGGCTCTAATCTCAATAGCCTGCTGAGCACATATCTTGGCACAGCAATAGCACTCCCAACACTGCTCTGGCTCCTGGTTAAAAGCCTTGGTCTTCTCCTCATTCAACCTATACAGGTCATTTGGACAGATATACTGACAGGCAGTCTTGTCCTGTCCCTTACACCCATCACACTTTTCTGCGATTACATAACTTGGCATTTTGCCACCTCCTTTTTAGTTATTAGTTTTTAGTTATCAGTTTTTAGTTTTTAGTTATTCTATCACCTCCTTTTATTTTTCTCCTCTGGCGTGTTTATGGAGCTTGATCTCTACCTTCTCATCTAACCCGGCGTAATACTCCTTTAATACCTCTAATACCTCAGGTCTGCTGAAATGGTCTGGAACTTCCTCATTTTCAGAAAGCATCTTTCTTAAGGCTGTGCCACTTAGTATCACCCGATCTGCTTTATCGTGAGGGCAGGTCTTTGTTGAGGCCATGCCATCGCATTTAACGCAGTAAAAGGTCAGGTCAATCTTAAGTGGTTGAAGTAGGAGCGAACCTGCCGGTATTTCACTAAAGATATGTTGAGCATCGTAAGGACCGTAGTAATCGCCTACGCCAGCATGATCTCTACCAATCAAGAGATGACTACAACCATAGTTCTGTCTGAAGACGCCATGAAGCAATGCCTCTCGTGGCCCACCGTAACGCATCTCCATAGGATAAACACCCTGAACGCAGGTATCCTTGACAAAATACTTCTCCACTAAAAGGTCAATTGCCTTTACCCTAACATCTCCAGGAATATCGCCTTCTTTGAGTTTACCGACCAATTGATGGATATAGACGCCATCGCAAATCTCAACAGCTACTTTAGCCAGATATTCATGGGCGCGATGCATAGGATTTCTAAGTTGCAGAGCAGCCACAGTGCTCCAGCCTTTTTCTTGAAAAAGAGCCCTGGTTTGGGCCGGACGCATATATTTATCGCCATATTCATCCGGGTAATGAAGTTCATTCAATACCTTTACAGGTCCAGCAAGATTCACCTCTTCCTGGGTCATAACCTTATGGACACCGGGATGAGCCTGGTCAATTGTTCTAAATACCTGCTGGCACTCATGTTTCTTGTCAATGGTGTATTTCTCTTCTACCCTCATTGTGCCCATCAATTCGCCGCTTTCTTCATCAATCAAGGCAACCACATCAGCCTTTTTCAAGCTATCTGCCTGTCCCTTTGTTGTAGAAAGTGTAATTGGAATAGGCCAGAAAAGCCCATTCGCCAGCCTCATCTCATCGCAAACACCCTTCCAGTCATTATAACCCATAAATCCATCCAATGGTGTAAAGGCACCAATACCCAACATAATCAAATCGGATGTCTCACGGGATGACATCTTAACCTCAGTTAAGGTCTTTGCCCTCTTCTGCTCTTCGTGGAGTTCATCCCCAGTTAGCAATAGCGGTTTTAACTCCCCACCACCGTGTGGTGCAATTAACTTTGACATATTTTCCTCCTTTAATCTCCCTCAGCAACCATTTTGATAAAGTCGGTTGAGGTAAAAATTCCTATCTTTTCTCCATCTTTAATCACAATTCTATGAAACCCATTCTCTCTCATATATTGGGCGGCTTTGATAGAGTTCATCCCTTTTCCTTCTTCAAGGCTAATTGTTTTTAATGGCCTCTGGCAAAACTCATCCAGCTTTTGGTCGCTCTCTTTATCATTCTCTGTAACTATACCGATTACCCCACCCTCTTTATTGACAACCAACAAACAGCTTTTACTAAACTCCCGTATCTTGCGAAGAGCAAAGCTCACACTCTTATTCCAGTCAATTGTAAGCAGATTTTCAAAGGTCGTATAACAAGCAATAGATTTTTTCATTTTATAGACAAAGTATTATTTTAAGACTATACTAATGTCAATAAACAATATTTTATAAGCGCATAAAAATAATTTATAAAGGAGGGATAAATTATGTTTCAAACATTAGAGGCTGTAACTGATAAACAGGGTAATGTGCAATTGATAGAACCTTTTGAATTGTTGGTAGGACGCCGAGTTCTCGTAACTATCTTAGACAAGCCAACAGTCAATGTGTCAGAAACAGCGTTGCTAAGTGAAAATGCACTTGCAGAAGACTGGAACAAGCCTGAGGAGGATGAGGCATGGTCATACCTACAGCAAAATCAGTCGTCTTAGTTCCATTTCCATTTTCCGATCTGTCGCAGTCAAAGCTACGACCTGCCGTTGTATTGGCTGACGCTGGCAAAGGAGATTGGATTCTATGTCAAATTACCAGCAAGCTTATGGAGACACACAGGCTGTCGAGATTGATGATACCAGTTTTGCTACTGGTTCACTACATGTTCGGAGTTACGCACGGCCAGGTAAGATATTTACGGCCAATCACAGTCTAATGGTTGTGAAGGTTGGCAATTTGAAACCAGTTCCTTTTAAACAGATTATTGAAAGGGTGATGAAAATTTTACAGTCGGGTCTTTAACCTAACCAATTAAGTAAATTATGTTAGAAAATTTTCACCTGCAAGTGTTTCGTGCTTTGGCTAAAGAAAAAAGCTTTTCTGAAGCAGCAAAGATTCTCTACCTAACTCAACCTGCTGTTAGTCATCAGATTCGAGTCTTAGAGGAATATTTAGAGACAAAGCTTTTTGAGCGGAAAAGGGGGGAGGTTTCTTTAACTGAACAAGGCATAATATTATTAAAATACGCAGAGCAAATCATCAATCTTTACGAACAAGCGGAAAAAGAGATAGCGGATCTAACTAAAACATTTAGGGGTCGCCTCAGAATAGGGGCTAGTACTACCATTGGTCAGTATCTGATTCCCAAGATAGTGGGTGAATTTAAGGAACGGTTTACAAATATAGAAATTTTCCTGATAAATGCCAATACAAAAGATATCGCCATAAAGCTATTAGCAGACTCTATTGACCTGGGTCTGGTTGAGGGTCCTGTCCAAGAAAAGGATATTTTAGTAGAAAGGTTTATTGAGGATGAATTGGTTGTTATCACCTCACCCAAACATCCCTTCGCAAGAAGGACGAGCATAGATAAATTTGAACTGCTGAAAGAGCCTCTGATTATCCGAGAAGAGGGTTCAGGAACAAGGAATATAATTGAAGAGAGGTTGAACGAAGCAAAAGTAGCCTTGAATTCATTAAAGATAAAGATGGAGATGGGAAGCTCTGAGTCAATCAAGGCAGCTGTTGAGGCAGGTTTGGGAGTGGCTATTATCTCCAAATGGGCTATCTTGAAAGAGAAAAAGCTCCATACCCTGAGGAGTTGCTCTTTAACTGATGTCAACCTTATTCGCTATTTTTCTATTATCACCAATCAAAAGCGGTTCAAGACTAAGCCTATGGAGGAATTCTTGAAGTTTCTAAAGGGGTTTGACATCACTTCTATTTCTTGAATTTCTTGACAAACTAAAGGTTGGGAGATATATTTATGCAAAAGATACTAAAGATGTTCTAAAAGCAACCTGCAACTTACAACTTATTCTAAAGTATAGTTAAGAAAAGGAGGATTTTTTTATGTTTGCACAAATATCTTCTGCAATAGAGGAGATAAAGAAGGGCAATATGGTCATCGTGGTTGATGACGAGAACAGGGAGAATGAGGGCGACTTGATAATGGCCGCAGAAAAGGTTACCCCTTCTGCCATAAACTTTATGTCTATGCATGGCAGAGGTCTTATCTGTGTGCCCTTGAAAGAAGAGAGGCTGGCTGAACTCAATATTGAGCCTATGGTCAAGCATCCAACAGATTCCCATGAGACAGCCTTTACTGTTTCTGTGGATTATAGACTTGGGACAACAACAGGTATATCAGCTTATGATCGGGCAAAGACAATCTCTGCACTTGCTGACCCAAAGACAAAGCCAGGGGATTTTGCCAGGCCTGGTCATATCTTTCCACTTAAGGCAAGGGCTGGGGGTGTCTTAGTAAGGGCAGGTCATACAGAGGCAGCCTGCGATCTGGCTCTCTTGGCTGGTCTATATCCTGCAGGTGTTATCTGTGAGATTATAGCTCGTGATGGCCATATGGCCAGGCTCGGTGAGCTAATTAAGTTTGCCAAAAAACACAATCTTCTTATCATCACCATAGCCTCCCTGATAGACTTTAGGAGAAAGAAAGAGAAGCTGATAAAAAGGAGTGCAGAGACTATCCTGCCGACAAAACATGGTGAGTTCAAGGCAATAGCCTATGAATCTTTAATAGACAAAGCCATACACTTAGTCTTAGTCAAAGATGATGTGGCAGGCAAAGAAAATGTCTTGGTTAGGGTTCATTCCCAATGCCTTACTGGGGACCTGTTTTCCTCAAAGAGGTGTGACTGCGGGGACCAGCTTGAGTCTGCTATGAAAAAGATAGAGAAAGAGGGTTGTGGCGTGCTTCTCTATCTCCTTCAAGAGGGCAGGGGAATAGGTCTTATCAATAAGCTCAAGGCTTATGAGTTTCAGGACAAAGGGCTTGATACAGTGGAGGCGAATGAAAGACTGGGTTTTCCAGCAGACCTGAGGGAGTATGGCACAGGCGCCCAGATATTGGTTGACCTTGGCTTATCTACCATCAGGCTTCTCACCAATAACCCAAGAAAGCTTATCGGTCTTGAAGGCTATGGCCTCAAGGTTACCGAGAGGGTTCCATTAACTGTTGAGCCAACAAATGAGAATATTCGTTATCTTAAAACAAAAAAGGAGAGGCTTGGACACCTTTTGGATGTATAAATATTTAGAATGCAAAATAATAATATAATAGAAACTACCAGATCAGTATCTGGCAAGATTATTCGACTCACTCTTAAACAGTGGTTCCATATTACTGAATCACACGATTATATGGCAGGAAATATTGATAATATTATGGAGACAGTGAATTCTCCAGACTATATTGTGAAGGGCTTAAAAGATGAATTGATCGCCTTGAAATACTATCCTACAACAAACTTAGGAGAGAAATATTGTGTAGTGGTTTACAAAGAAAACAAAGATGGTTTTATTATCACCAGTTTTTTTACATCAAAGCCAGAAACTATCAAAAAAGGAGGTGTGGTATGGCAAAAATAAAAGGGCTCAATTTCTCTAGTATACCCTATCTGCTCAAGTTTGGGAAGAAACACTATTGGGTTGATTATGATGAGAAGACGGATACCCTATATATCAGTTTTCGAAAGCCTCAATCTGCTAATGATAGTGTTATGGAAGGAAATCTTATTTACCACTATGATGGTGAAGAAATAGTTGGCATAACGATTTTAAGCGCAAAGGATGTAAAGTAGTCAGACATCCGGATAGAACTAAATATTTTGTAACCGTTCAGGTAGTATCCGAAAAGGGAATAAAATTCATTGCAAATTGCAAATTTAGCATTTATCATTTCAAATTTGGCAAGGTAGCCTTATCAGTCGCTATATTTCTTTCCTTTACTGTTATTCTTAAAGACACCTTTTGGATGTATAAATATGCAGTACGACGAAAGACCCTGGGGTAGATGGGATATGTTGGATGAAGGAAAAGGCTTTAAGGTAAAGAGGCTTACAGTCAGACCAGGACACAGGTTGAGCCTTCAGTTTCACCGTTATAGATCAGAAAACTGGGTTGTGGCTAAGGGTGAGGCTGTGATTACTGTCTCTGAAAAGGTTATAAACCTTAAAGAGACCGAGCATATCTTCATAGAAAAAGGGGCCCCTCATCGGCTTGAGAATAAAGGCAGAGAAGACCTTATCGTCATTGAGGTTCAAAATGGGCAGTGTCTTGAGGATGACCTGGTAAGGATTGAGGATGACTATGGTAGATAATGCCTATTGCGTAATTATGGTCGGAGGACCAGGAGAAAGGCTTTGGCCAGCAAGTACTAAAAAGAGGCCAAAGCCGTTTTTATCACTTACAGGAAATATTCCTTTGATAAAGGAGGTTACAGAAAGGATAAAGCCGCTATTTCCAAATGAAAGGATATTATTTATTCTGCAAGAAGAACACAAAAGGTTGGCAGGGGAGCTTTTCCCTGAATTCACAGAGAGAAACTACATCATAGAGCCAGAGCCAAAGGATACTGCGGCAGCCATTGGTCTGGCTTCCTTATACTTACCTTCAGGTTCAACAATGGTAGTTCTCTCAGGGGATCACTGGATTCCAGATGAAGATAGGTTCAAGGAGGCTGTCTCTGCCGGGACAAAGTTTATAGAAGAAAACCCTGATTTACTTCTTCTCTTTGGAATAAAGCCAACGAGACCTGAGACAGGCTATGGTTATCTTGAGGCAGGGGATCTTCTGGCTGAAATAGATGGGATAAGAATAAGAAGGGTAAAAGGGTTTTCCGAAAAGCCCAATAAAGAGAAGGCAAGGCTCTATATTGCAGACCAAAAGTACTTCTGGAACTCAGGGATGTTTATCTGGAAAAAGGAAAGAATGCAGGGGTTATTAGCAAAATTTATGCCAGAGCTCTTTGAAGGGCTTTGCCAGATAAAAAATGGCAAAGAAAAGGAAGTGGTTTTTAAGGAACTGAAGAAGGTCTCAATAGACTATGGTCTTTTAGAAAAAACATCTTCTGTGGCAATGATAGAGGCAGGGTTTTGCTGGGATGATGTGGGAACATGGGAGTCCCTTTTGCGAGTTCACCAAACAGACGAGAAAGGGAATCTGATTATTGGAGAGGTAAAAGCCAGCGACACTTCTAAATGCATCATTTACTCAGAGAATGGACAAGTTGTCGCTGTTGGTGTCTCAGATCTGGTCATAGCTCAAGTAGGCAACAAGGTGCTTATCGCTGGAAAGGATAGGTTGGATAAGATTAAACAACTTCTCATTGAATTCTTTCCGCCTCAGCCTTAAGTTTCGGACTGGAGTATGCAAAAATGAAAACAGCCTTTACAATATTTATTTTCTTTTGCAATTCGTAGATGCCTGAAGCCACATCAAGAGCCTTCTCAATTCTTGTAGTGTCCGAAAGGATAATAAGAAATTTCACTAGCAAATTGCAAATTTAGCATTTATCATTTCAAAGTGTAAAAAAGGTGAAAAGGGAGATGGTGTGTAAATAAAGGGGATATGGGGATAAGAAAGATAGGGAGATAGAATATATCTCCAAATTCATAGCATTTCTCCATTTGCATAATCAGCAAGTATGCCTTCTTTAGACATTTCACTTATAACCCTAAACGCTTTTTCCATCATCTTATTATCCCAATCTTGCCTGTTGCCGGCTTCTGTTTTTGATTATTGGTGATGATGTAGATATAGACACCAGAAGCCACCTTTTTG
This sequence comes from bacterium, assembly GCA_030018505.1. Lineage (GTDB taxonomy): Bacteria > UBA9089 > UBA9088 > UBA9088 > JAGUXG01 > JAGUXG01. The sequence continues at coordinate 348 of JASEHO010000011.1, read as the reverse complement.
CCTGATTTATTCATAAGATACCAATCTTCACTGCCCTTTGTGTTGGTAAGCTCCTTTTCATAGACAAGCTCACCGGCGATGCTGTAGATGCTTATTTTACATTGGTCAGTCAGATTGCCGAATGTTATTTTGTCGTAGTTTTTGCAAGGGTTGGGATAGGCAATCACACGGGTCAAGTCAGATGCAGCAACCTGTTTGCTTACTCCTGCCAGTGCGATGATGGAAAGATGGGTGATGGTGCCAGAGATGATGTTGTCAACGGTATTCAGATTGCAAAAAACGGTTCCCCAGGTATTCCCATTGTCTGATGAGATATAAAGTCTTAGGGTATTCTCGTCTATATCCCCA
>JASEHO010000119.1 GCA_030018505.1 bacterium | reverse complement strand
TTTTCTTACTATGGTGTAAGAGATGTTTTTAGCCGTCGTCCAAGAGTAGCCACACTCTTAGTAATCCTCAAATACGAAACTTTGGAAAGCGTCAAGAGACAGATTCCACTTGGTTTTCTCATTATGAGCCTTGTCATTCTCAGAGTATGCCAAGATAGGTCACAACACGATGTTAGACCAAAGACTCCCTGGTATCGTCAAAAACAAACACCATTTTTTTCTTGATATGTTGGCTGCTCTTCACCGTAGTTTATGCATTTTTTGGCAACTTAACCTTAAGAGGTCAAGATGCAAAAAATTCCAGAGACCCTCAACCCTGATTTTACCCTTTTTGATCAAACTTTAAGATCCTAACAAGGACAACGAGGTTTCAAATCCTCTAAAATTTATAATTCAAGTAGTGTCAATGGCGGCATAAATTCACGAAAGTCCAGATAAAGAGGGGTATGTAAAAATTCTTTGTGACTTTTTGGAACGCCTTCCTACCTCTTTTACTATATTGCGACTTGTGTCTGGGGCATTAAAAGATTATCTTGTGGCACCTGATTGGATAAATATCAGATTAAAAGAAGAGATAAATCAGGAATTTAAAAAAAGAGGGACATATCAAGGGTTTTTCCAAGGAAACTTGAAGTAACCGTTCAGGTAGCAGTTACTGATTTTGGCTAAGATAGCACAAAGATTATAATTCATGAGCGATTACATTTGATGCCATTTTACAGTTTACATTTATTTTATAGCGAAAACTTTACTGGCTGGCTGAATAATTACCTAAACGCTTACCTACCTTCTTTTGAGGGCAATTAGAGAGCCTTCTTCCCATATAACTTCCCATTCATGGTTATCCTTTCCAAAAGGGATAGAATTATATGACCTATCCGCTATTATAAACTGGGCATCAGCCACCTTAGGAAGAAGATATATCTTCTCTCTGTCAGAAAAATGAGGGCCAATGTAGTAGCAGGCAGAAAGGGGCACACGCCGAGGAATAAGGCTTTTTATCTTAGCGACTGTCTTTTTCGGGTAAGTAGGTTCTGGGATTCTTTTGTAACGACTTACCCAGTTATTATAGTAGTGAACATCACCCTCATATCCCTTCAAAACAGTGCTCTTTTTCATACAGAACTCCCAGCCAATAGTCTTGGAGAAGAAGGAACCATAAAGATAATTGGAAAAGAGGCTTGTCAGAAGAATGAGCAATCCCAGTAAAGAGAGGCTAAAATGTTGCTTGAGGCTTCTTGTTCCCTCAATAGAGAGGATATAGATTGCGGCTATTAAAGCAGATCCATATTGGTAGCCTACTGTATAATGAGGAATATGATAGGAAAGGATAGTGGAAAAAAGCCCTACAGAGAGCAGGATAATCCCCCAACCAGAGAGAAGGCAGAGGAAAGAAGAAGGAAGAAAGAAGATTAACAGAAACTCAATTTTTTTGGCAGTTAAGAGTTGCTGAAGCGAGTAGATGGGATTAAAAATAAGGGTCTTCAATAAAGAAATGATTGATTGGTGTTCATCAAAGTAAAGGTTGAAACGAGAAAAGTTGCCTCCTCCTCCGTAATGCTTCATCACTATAGCAGTAACCAGATAAAATAGGGCTCCGCCAGCTATCGTGACAAAAAGACCAAATTTAATCCGCCTTTTTATTAAGATAAGGTAGATGCCAGTAGCTGCTATTAAAGGGATCATATCCTCTCTGGTTGAGCCGACCAAAAGAAGAAAGCAAAGAAAGAGTTTGTCTTTACCTACTTCTAAGAAATAGAGAGCCAAAAAGAATAATGGGATGCCGAGTGGTGATGAATGGAAGTCATAAAGGTTTATCCCGGCAATAGCTGGATGAAGAAGATAACTTAAAGAAATGACAAGGCTACAGAAGTGATTGTTCAATTTTCTTAAAGCCAAAAAGTAAAGGGGTATTGCCCCACATCCCAAAAAAAGCGTCTGGATGACAAGAAGGCTTTCTGGAGACTGATGTAAGAAGTAGAAAGGGGCTAAGAGATAATAAATGAAAGGGGTATGTGCCTGAAGATAGTTTCCTGTGAAATCTCCTATAGAGGAGTGCAGGTAACCGAGATTGACAATTCCCCACATAACCTGATGTTCCCAGGTGAGATCATAGGTTTCAGCAAAGAATCTATGATAGCGCAAGATAGAGAGGTATCCAAAGTAAAAGAGATAGGAGAGTACAAATATGATTAAAACTGAGAGAGAGATACGAGGAGAAAAGAGCTGAGGCAGAGAGTGGTTTTTTAAGATGAATCTTCCAAAGATAAATAAGATTGAGACCACAAAGATAACAAGGAAAATAATAAGAAAGGGGTGTTCATACTCAATAAAATCTATCCTAAAAAGAGGAAGGCAGAATAGAGTAAGAAAAGGAAGGAGGTATAGACTGAGTTTATTTAAGATTAAAGCCAGACCCTTTTTTCTAAACAGAAAGCAAGCTCCTCCTATAAGCAAGAGGCCGACCAAAAAAAAGGAGATGCTCGTAGAAACTAATTCTTCTTTGAAAAGAAGAGGAGCCCGATTCTGAAAGATAAAGGGTTTCAGTAAATCAGGGTACCTTATCTCCCAGCCAAATAGACCCAAGCTGAGAGCCTCAAGGAGAAGAAGGAGCAAACTTATAAATGAAACCCCTTCCTTTCTTTTTTTTATGGCCCCTTCGCCCTTTATTTTCTTCATAGTTCCTTTCTTAGGGTTAGCATCGTATTCCAGCAGAAGATGCGTAATGGAGGAAAGAAAGAGAGAAGGAAGGAATCCAACCGATAAAGAAAGAGAAATGGTCCTTTTATCTTCTTTGCCTCCTTAATTACCCTTTTCCAGTAGCGCTCTTTTGAAGGGGATTTCTTCTCAATCAAAAAGAAATAGAGGAATATCAAACAGGTAGAAAACCAGACCTCCTTATGGGAAGAATGAGGGAAATGCCTCTTGAGTAAGGCGATATCCTGCCAGGTAAAGGGTCGCTCATCAAAAGTTCTGACACCCTTAGCCATCCATCGATAGACCTTAATGAAGGGATTATAGGCAAGTGGTTCAATGAAGAAAGCTACTCCCCCTGGTTTGAGGACCCGCTTTATTTGAGGAATGCTCATCTTAAGATCAAGATGATGGAGAACACCATTACCAAAAATATAATCAAAACTCTCATCGGCAAAGCAGAGAAATTCTCCTGCTGTATTGATTGGCTGAACCTTTACCTGATGGTGGAGTGCCAATCTTTTAACTACTTCAAGCATCAAGGGAGAGATATCGCTAGCTACTACCTTAGCCCCTTTTATAGCAAAATAGACTGATGCCTCCCCTGATCCACATCCCAAATCTAAGATTCTTTTATCTTTTAGAGGACCAAAAGCATGGAGTGCCTCTTGATTCTCCACGGCTGTTGGCGCATCAAAGGACTCATAAACCAAAAGATCTTCTACTTTAATCTCTTTGGCCCAATGGTTATGAAAGAATCTTTCTCTTTGATGTCTTAGGATAAGAGGATCTTTATTCATTATTGGCAAATCCTTCCTTTTTTTCAATGAGATACAGAGGTCGTTTTCTTGTTTCATCAAAGATTCTGCCAATGTATTCGCCATGAATACCCAGGATAAGAAACTGAAGCCCGCCTAAAAGAAGAATAACAGCCAAAAGGGATGTCCATCCTAAGACAAGATGGGGATCCTTAAGGATAAATTTCTGGATAAGAATCCAGGTAAGATAAATAAGACTAAAAAACGAGAGGACAAATCCGAGGTATGAACTTAATCTTAGAGGAAGGTTGGAGAACGAAAAGAGACCATCTAAGGCAAACCTTACCATTTTTAAGAAGGGATACTTGGTCTTGCCAGCTATACGTTCACCCCTGGCAAAAGAAATAGCAGTCTGCTTATATCCAATCCAAAAACAGAGACCCCGCAGATACCGATTCCTTTCTCTGAGTTGCGAAAGTGCCTGAACAGCCTTTCTACTCATTAAGCGAAAGTCTCCTGTATCTTGGGGGGTCTTATAGCTTGCGATAAGGTTGAAAAAGCGGTAGAAGAGATGAGCAGTAATCCTTTTGAACCAGGTGTCCTTTCGCTGTTGACGAGAGGCATAGACAACATCATAGCCCTCTTCCCACCTGGCTAACATCTCAGGGATAAGGCTTGGTGGGTCCTGAAGGTCAGCATCCATAATCACTATAGCATCTCCAGAAGATGCGTCTATAGCAGCAGTGATAGAGAGCTGATGACCAAAGTTGCGAGAGAGTTTTATCGCCCTTACCCTTTTGTCCTGATGACAAAAACCTTCAATGATAGAGTAAGAATTATCGCTGCTTCCATCATCAACAAAGATTATCTCAAATTTATAAGGAGAATCCTTAGTAGCCTCTTTTAGCTGCTGATAGAGCTCATTTAATGTCTGTTCTTCGTTATAGACAGGCAAGAGAATAGAAACAAGTGACATACCTTAAGGATATTGTAAAATCCTTTCTTCTGTCAATAAAAAATGGTTGATTTGTTACAGCCAAATAGAAATGTCCTATTCTTAACCAAATAGAAATGTCCTATACAGTCTTTATTC
>JASEHO010000118.1 GCA_030018505.1 bacterium | reverse complement strand
AAAAAGAGAATAAATCTGCTCTATTCTATCTAAATAAGGCACAAGAACTTAGACCAAGCAATGAAATGAAGCATTAGCAATGAATTTATCTCTAATCTGGTTGTCGGACACGTAACTATTTACCGAGAATGAAATTTTTAACCACAAAGACCACAAAGGGCACAAAGATATTTGAAATTAAGATTCTTTCTCCATAGATCTTTGTGTGCTTTGTGGTTCAAATACGCTTTTTTGTTTTCAGCTTCAGATGGCTAAAGTGTTACTTTCATTATTTAGCCTACTCTTGGTTTTTGCAAAACCTGTTGCTTTTGGGTGTAAGTTGCCTATTGCTTACCACTCAATGTATAGCTAAATATCCTTTAATGCTTCTTCTTCTGTCTCGTAGATGTTGAAGATGGTGGTGAATCCAGCTAATTTGAAGATCTTATAGACATTGGGGTCTAAATGGCAAAGCCTCAGGGTTTTATCTCCTGTCTTTGCTTCCTTAGCCGCTACCAACAACACCCGCAAGCCACCGCTTGAGATATAATTCACCCCTATAAAGTTGATGACCACCTTGCTAACCCCCTTCTTCATAAGACCCTTCCATTCTTCCTCTAATTGAGGGGCAGTTGAGACATCAATCCGACCCATCAGACTGATCACTGAAACTTTCTCTAAGTTCTTAATCTCTACTTCCATTTTCTTCCTCCTTTTTTATATCAAACAATCTTTTTTGATCATTACCAATTCATTTCCTTTTTCGGCATCAAAGCTGTAGTTAACTTCATCCATCAGGCTTTTCATAAAATAAACTCCCAGACCACCGACCCTCCGCTCTTCTAAACTGGCATTTACATCAGGCTGAGGCACGGAATCGGGATTAAAGGACATACCTTGATATTTGATTATAACTATAAAATCATTGCCTTCCAATTTGCACCCAATCTCAATAGCTCCTTTTTTATCTTCTGGGTAACTATATTTAGCTATATTTTCACAAGTCTCTCCCACAGCCACCTGGACATCAAACCCCTTGCTTTCGTCTAAGCCGAGTTTTTGAGTGGCAGAGCTAATAAAGTCAGTTATCTTGGATAAATTCTCTAATTCAGCATTAACCCTAAAATCTAACATTATATCTCCTTTTCGGACACTTCAGGGAACGCTTTTTATCACGCTGTTACCCGATATAACTCCTCTACAGTAGTTATGCCAGCCAAAACCTTCTTTGTGGCTGATTCTCTTAGGGTAACCATTCCATTCTCTCTGGCTGTTTCTTCAATCCTGTAACCAGGTTCTTGTTCAATAATCATAGATTTAATTGCTTCGTTGACAGCCATCACCTCGTATATCCCTGTTCTGCCTTTATAGCCAATCTGATTGCAGTTTTTACAACCCTTGCCCTGATATAACAAGGTTTTTTCTTTTATTCCCAGACTTTTGGCTATCTCTGGGTTTACCTCATAAGACTCCTTGCATTTTGGACAGATAGTTCGAGCCAACCTCTGAGCCACCCCCATAATTAAGGTAGAAGTGATCAGATATGGTGCTATGCCCATATTGAGCAGGCGGGTGATTATTTCTGCTGAGTTATTGGTATGGATAGTAGAAAAGACAAGGTGTCCGGTTAGAGCCGCAATTATAGCCACCTCTGCTGTTTCCTTATCCCGTATCTCTCCTACAAAGATTATATCCGGGTCCTGTCGCAAGAAAGACCGCAGACCTGTAATAAAATCCAGACCAATCTCTGGTTTAACCTGCTGTTGGTTTATTCCGCTGCTCAGGATATACTCTACTGGATCTTCAACAGACATTATATTCTTTTCTACTGAGCGAATGGCTGATAGGGTAGAATAAAGGGTGGTTGTCTTGCCACTTCCAGTAGGCCCGCTGATTAAGATGAATCCCTGGGGCTTATGAATATACTCCTGATAGAGAGAAAGGACTTCTGGTTCAAACAAATGCTCAAGACCCAAACACAGACCACTTGGATCTAATATTCTCATCACTATTTTCTCTCCAAAAATGGTTGGGGTTACAGAGACCCGCAGGTCTATCTCGCGGCCTACTATCCTCACCTTAGCTCGTCCATCTTGAGGTATTCGTCGTTCAGTAATATTCAGTCCCGACATAATCTTGATTCTGGAGACAACAGCATTTTGAAGGTGCCTGCCTGGAGAGGAAACCTTATGGAGAATTCCATCAATTCTATACCGAATCCAAAGATTTTGCTCATAGGGTTCAATATGGATGTCAGAGGCGCCAACCTTAATGGCCTCAATCAAGAGATGGTTAACCAGATTAATGGCTGGAGCTTCATCCTCTCCGACCTCTAACTCAATCACCCCTTCTTTTTTCGCTAAGGTCGTGGTCTCCTTCAAGATGTCTTCTACGATTGCCCCTTTTCCATAGTACTTCTGGATAGCCTTTCTAATCTCTGTCTCTGAAGTAATAAGGGGTTTGATCTGATAACCCATTGACCTTACCTTTTCTAAGATAGAGGTATTCAAGGGGTCAGCCATAGCCAAAACAAGGGTATCCTTCTGCTTAGAGATAGGAAAAATAAGATGGGCCAAAGCCAGAGATTCTGGAATGATCTCAGCCACCTTAGGGTCAATTCCTACTACCTTAGAAAGATTGACCATAGACAAACCCAGTTTAGAGCTTATGAACTTAATCGTCTCATTTTCTTCTACCAAACCCAGGGAGGCCAGTACCCTAACCAATGACTCCTTGCTTTGTTGTTGCTCCTTTCTTGCCTTTTCTAACTGCTCCTCGTTAATGAGGCCAGATGAAACCAGCATTTGTCCCAATTCCTCTTTCTTATTCATTATAATTCTTGCTCCGCAAAAATTTTCTTGACTTGAGCCTTGACATCTTCAAGGTCAAAGGGTTTGCTAATGAAGGCAGAGATATTCCCCAATTGAATCTCCATATCCTTCTCCATAGTCGGAAATGCAGTCAAGATTATTACTGGCAGGGTCTTGTTTTTGGTCCTTAGCTTCTTGAGGACATCTATACCATGCATATCAGGCATCTTTATGTCCAGAACAAGCAGATCCAATTCCCTTTCCCTGGCTATCTTCAATGCCTCGCTACCTGAGCCAACCGCAATGATCTCATAACCTTCTTCTCCCAAGCCTTCACTTAAGGCGGTTCTGATGCTCAAATCATCATCAGCTATCAATATTTTCTTCATTCTTTCACCTCCTACTTATAAAGATTAGACTAAAATTTTCGGTAAACATATTTCTTTTCGGTATATCTCATCTTTTATCGGCAGGGTAAAGCAAAATGTGCTTCCCTTTTTTAGTTTGCTCTCTACCCAGATCTTACCCTGGTGATATTCAATAATCTCCAGACAGATACTCAGTCCAAATCCTGTTCCTTCTGGCCGATTGGTCATGCCATCACCTACCTGCTTAAATCTCTCAAAGACCTTGCCCAAATCCTTCTTTCTTATGCCTATGCCTGTATCACTGACGCTGACCTGGATACATTTAGTAGGCTTGAGCTTCTTCTTTGCTTTCACCGATATTTTTCCTCCATTGTCAGTGAATTTAACGGCATTGCCAATCAGATTGGTCATCACTTGAATCATCCTATCCTGGTCAGCTAAAACATCTGGTAACCCATCTTCTATCTCAGTTTCCACCTTTAGTCCCTTATCTTCTATCAACTTATGGGTGGTAGCCAGTGAGGTATTGACCACTTCGGAAATCTTGATTGACTGTATATTCCACTCTACCTTGCCCGCCTCTATCTTAGAGAGGTCTAAGACATCATTGATTAGTCTGGTCAACCGATTACACTCGCTATGAATTATCCCCAGATACCTTAGTCTGGTCTCTACCTCCCGATCGGGTTTGTTTAATAACATCTCCGTAAATGCCTTAATTGAGGTGAGTGGTGTTCTTAGTTCATGGGCAACCATAGAGAGGAAGTCGGACTTGGTTTGATCCATCTTCTTTAGCTCTTCGTTAGCCTCTTTTAGTTCTTTGGTGCGCTCAGCCACTTTTTTCTCCAACTGCTTATTCCAGCGAGCCAGCTCCTCATATAACCTGGAGTTCTCTATGCTCACTCCGACCTGAGTGGCTAAGGTAGAAATGATATTTATATCCTCTTGACTGAAGGGTTGCTTGTCCAACCGGTCATAGAGGTTTATAATTCCGACTGGTTTCTCTCTTCCCATAAGGGGCAAAGAAAGAAACGAATTTCCATTAAGTTCTCCTATATAAGGCTCATTCTCTTTAATAACCCTTTTGATAATCTCCGTATCTATCTTCGGGATATTGTTCTTTATCTTAATCTTCAGTCTGCCTTGTTGGTCAAGAAGTCCTATTGAGCCTCCTCTGACCCTGCCTACATCAATGAAGGTTTCTAAAGTGATGTTTATGAGTTCCTTCATTCTCAAGGCAGAGCCGATTATCTTAACCGCATAATTTAGGGTATAGAAGCCAAGGACTTGTTCATCCAACCTGGCCTCTTTCTCCGCAAGCCTTTGGCTTACCACAGCTAACATCTCGTTGATTGCTTCTATCACCTGACCATGAGCGCGAATTGGCTCAAGATTGCCGTCTTTAACAGATCTTATTGCCTCAATCAACTGCTTCATCTTTTGTAACTATTTACCCATCTGAAGTGAAGCAACAACCATGTAAAGGGAATTCATTGCAAAATTATCAATTAGCAAT
>JASEHO010000117.1 GCA_030018505.1 bacterium | reverse complement strand
AAGCGAAAGCAAGCTTTCGCACTCCAAAGCACCAATAGATAGCTAAACACATACCAAAAAATGATATTAGACAAAATTATTGAAAAGAAGCAAGAGGAGATAGAGAGAAAAAAAAGACTTCCTTTACCACAGAGACGAACTGCTCTTCGTAACTTTAAGTCTGCTATCAGTAAGACAGGGATAAATCTTATCGCTGAGATAAAGTATGGCTCGCCAAGCCTCGGTGAGATCAAGCCAAAGAGAAAAGCAGACTATCTGGCAAAGGTCTATGAAAATGGTGGGGCATCTGCCATATCCTGTGTTACTGAAAAGGATTTTTTCTTTGGAAACATAAGATTACTGAGAGAGACGAAAGATGCTACAAGCCTTCCTGTTCTCCGCAAGGACTTTATCATTGACCCCTGGCAGATTGAGGAGTCTCTCTCCTATGAAGCTGATGCCCTTCTTTTAATTGTGAGGATACTCAGTCAAGAATTATTAGAAAAGATGTATAGAGAGATAAAAAAAGAGGGTTTGGCAGCTATCTTTGAGGTTCACACAGAAGAAGAGATACAAAGGGCAATAGAGGCTAAAGCTGAGATTATAGGGATAAACAACAGAGACCTTCAGAGCTTCAAGTGCGACCTATCAACCACATTAAATCTTATCAATCATATTCCCAAAGGAATAGTTATAGTCGCAGAGAGCGGAATACAAAAGAAAGAGGATCTCCTTCTTTTAGAAAAACAGGGGGTAAATGCTATCCTTGTTGGAGAAGCACTTCTCTCCGCCAAGGACCCATTAGTTAAAATAAAGGAGCTTTTAGGTGATTAAAATAAACAGGCCATGGCTTCCTTCTGTGTTTGATATAGAAGAAGACCTGAAAAGGATATTCTCCTCTGGAATCATCACTTGTGGTCCTTATGTTAAAAAGTTTGAGGAGAGAATAGGCGAATATATTGGAAAAGAGGCTGTCTGTGTCTCTTCTTGCACATCTGGTCTTATCCTTCTGCTCAAGGCTATTGGTCTTTCAGGAAGCGTCATCATACCATCATTTACATTCTCTGCCACAGCCATTTCCCTTCTTTGGTGTGGAATAGAGCCCATCTTTGTTGATTGCTTAGAAGGAACATTCTGTATTGACTATAAAAAGGTAGAGGAGGCGATAAGAGAAGATACATCAGGGATATTAGCTGTCTATACCTTTGGAAATCCTCCAGATATAGATAGATTGCAGGAGATAGCAGAGAGAAAGAGCCTTTGCCTAATCTTTGACTCTGCCCAGGGGTTTGGCTCTATCTATAAAGGTAGAAAGGCAGGTAACTTTGGAAAGGCTGAGGTTTTTTCTCTCTCTCCAACAAAGCTCGTCTCTGCTCAGGAAGGAGGCGTAATTCTCACAGATGACGCAGAGCTTGCCAGGAAACTTTGTTCTCTGAGAGATTATGGAAGAGATGGGGAAAACTTTCCCTATCTTGGTATGAGCGCAAGGATGACAGAGATAAATGCTGTGATAGGGATAAGGTCGCTTAATACCTTAAATGAAAGGCTTACAAAGATAAAAGCCATTGTCCAGCAATATAAAGATAGGCTTTCGAGCTTAGTCTTCCAGGAAGAGACAGAAGGTGCTATCTCCAACTACAATTACATTGGTGTGAGAATACAGGATAGGGAGAAGGTCTGGTCAGGTTTATTGAAAAAGAAGGTGGAAACAAAAAGATACTTCTGCCCTCCGCTCCATAAACAGCCTATTTATAAAGATAACACAGTTCTTCCTGTAACAGAGATGTTGAGCAAAGAGGTCTTGTGTCTGCCACTCCATTCGTATCTTTCTGAAAAAGAGATAGATAAAATATGCAGAGAATTATTGGCTTTGCTTTGAGTTTACCGAGAATAGATCAGCCAAACTTAAGCTTAAAAGGGTTCAAGGGTAGAGGGGTCAAGGGAAAAGAAAAGAAGGCGATACTAGAATTCTTGAATCCTGTCCCCCCTTGAATCCTGTCCCCCCTTTTATTCCCTATTTTTTTGTAAAGGCTGTTTTCATTGGGTATAATTGGGTATAACATTAAAGACATGAAAAGATCGATCTTTATAGGATTGATCTTTCTTGCTATCTTCTGTGAAGGACAGGAGAAGGAGGTAAGGGTTATGAGAATTAGAAAACCAGCAGCAATTGGGTTCTATCCAGGTGATAGAAAGGCTTGTGAAGATATGGTAAAGGGGTTTCTTTCTGAAGCCAAGAAGGTAGTTGACACAAAATCCAAAATCTTAATTGTCCCTCATGCAGGCTATGTCTATTCAGGCAGAGCAGCGGCAGAGGCATTTAAGCAGATAGAAGGAAATGATTATGAGACAGCTATAATCTTAGGTGTGCCACACCACTATCCATTGGGCAGACCATCTATCTATCTTGGAGATGGGTATGAAACTCCGCTTGGCACGCTCTCTATTGACAAAGAAAGGGCAGAAAAGATTGCTGAGGCTTGTGGGCTATCTGAGGCAACTGAGGCAGATGCGCCAGAGCATTCAATAGAGGTTCAGCTTCCATATCTTAAGGTGCTTTTTCCAAATATTAAGATTGTGCCTATCTTGGTGGGGAATATAGATCTGGATGAGTTCGACAGGCTTGCCTCTGCCATAAAGTCTGTCATGGATAACAAAACTATAGTCATTGTCTCCACAGACCTTTCACACTATCCAGAATATGAAAAAGCAAACAAGGTTGACAGAAAGACAATCTCTTTGATTGAAAATCTTGATGAGATGGGGATTCTTCAAAGGGAGATGGATCTTTGTTCATCAAAAATTCCAGATCTTTCAACATACCTCTGTGGCATCAGCCCAACCATTATAGGTCTCAAGATAGCCAATCTTCTTAAGGTAAAGCCAAAGACCTTAATCTACTATAATTCAGGAGATACACCCTATGGAGAAAAAAATAGGGTTGTGGGCTATACTGGGATTGCCTTTATTAAAGAAGGGCTGAATAAGGAAGAGAAAGAAGAGCTTTTAATGATAGCTGAGGATACAATGAAACTCTTTGTAAAAGAGGGAAAGATTCCTGAGATATCTCTAAAAAACCCAAGACTTGCTGAACGGGCAGGCGTCTTTGTCACCTTAGAAAAGCACAGAAGCCTTAGGGGTTGCATCGGTTATATCTGGCCGATAAAGCCTTTATATCAGGCAGTCATAGAGAATGTGATAAATGCCGCAGTGAAAGACTACAGGTTTTCTCCTGTCACAGTTGATGAATTGAAGGATATAGAGATAGAACTGTCTGTTCTTACGCCACCAGAGAAGGTAGGAACCTGGACAGATATTCTTCTTGGTAGTGATGGAATTGTTTTGAATGTAGCCGGAAGACAGTCAGTCTTCCTTCCGCAAGTTGCACCAGAGCAAGGCTGGACACTTCCAGAGACCCTGATGCACTTATCACTCAAGGCAGGCCTTGATGAAGATGCTTATAAAAGAAAAGATGCAATCTTTGAAGTCTTTCAGGCAGAGGTCTTTTCTAAAGAGTAATGCTAAATTTGCTAGTGATCTTCTGTGCCCTCTGGTTAATCTTTACTTCAAGAGAGCTAAAGTGTTACCTATATCAGCACTTTGCCGCTCTCTATAATCACTTGTTTGGTTTTCTTCTTCCATATCACAACTTGGGGGGAGGAGACAACAAAATCCTCATGAAAATTGACAGAGACCATTCCTCCAAACCCTATGTTATCCCCAAAGGCTATATGGATTGTACCCAAAATCTTCTCTGCCTCAAGGATATTGTTTGGATTTTTTGCCTTTGGGTTTACGCCTATACCAAATTCAGCGAGGGAGCTTGCCAAAGGCTCTTTCTCAAGGACATCTCTGAGCTGGCTTGCCTTTTTATTTGTGCCTGTAAGCTTAGTTACCCTTCCATTCTTTATCTCAGCTATGATAGGCGAAGAGAGCTTTTTGTCTTTCTTAAAATTTATGACTAATCTTCCCTTAGCTGTTCCTTCAACTGGGGCTAAAAAGACCTCTCCAGCTGGAAGGTTGCCAAAATCACCAGGATTTCTCAATATCCCAGAATCTATATGTATCGGTCTATCCTTTATGGAAAACTTAAGCTTCGTTCCAGAAAGGGCTGTAATCTCTATATCCTCTCCTTTCTCCAAAGCCTTCTTCAGCTTGCTGGCCTGTTTGGCCATCTCCTCATAGTCAACATCCATAGCTCCAGTCCACATAGATTCAGAGAATAGTGGCATACTTGCATATCTTGTGCCTTTTTTGGTAAGTAATCTTCTGAAGTTTGTGTGGGTTGTGGAAAAATAGGTGATGGCGATGACTACATCTGGAAGATTCCTTAAATTCAAAACCTGAACCGCTCTTTGGCTTTCTTCTTCGCTTGCCTCTTTAGAAAGCAACTTCTTGAATAGACCTTCTTGCTTTAGGCTTAAGACATTCTCAGGCGAAAAGACCTTTTTCCAGACTAATTCTTGCGGCTCTTGTGAATGAGATGAGACAGAAGGCATCTGTAAAAAATCTATCTTAAGCCCCAACTCCTTTCCACACTCAGCCACACTTTTGGCTATCTGGGATATTGCCTTGCTCTTTTTGTCAGTAAGAACAAGAACCCTTTCTCCAGACCGCACCCCTAAATTCACCAAAAAAAGATTTTTTATAGGTGCTATCATCTCTGATTTAGACATTGGACTGTAAGACATAAAAATCCAAAATCAAATAAATTTGGGATGGTTCATTCTTGTTTGAAAGTTTACAGTTAAAAAATGGAAATTAGAAATTGGAAATTAGAAATTAGGAAGAAATTCAAAATTA
>JASEHO010000116.1 GCA_030018505.1 bacterium | reverse complement strand
TATCCAAAAGCACCTATCTCAGTACTTCCACCACCTCAGTTGCTGGCGATTTTATTTCCCATCTGAGATACCATTATCTGGTCATAATCCCATTTTATATAGAGACTTTCTTCCATAAGCAAACCTTTCAAAAGGCTATAGTTCTTTTAGCCTTCTGGCAGGAAAAAAAGATTAATTCCTTATCTGTTGTAAATGTAAAATTCAATCCCATCTCTAAAGTTTTTACATCAAAAATAAAAGGCAACCTTTTTTCTACTCCGCGGAGGTAAGGATGAAAAGGGGTAAGTGCTTTAACAATGTTTTCTAAATTCTCTTTATCCCGAGCATAACAGATATCAATATCTGCTGTGATATATGCCGAACCTTGAAGAACAGCTGCCTGACCACCAATGATAATAAAGCGCACATTGTAAAGCTTTAATTGGGGTAGTAATTTTCTAACTTTTACCATATTTCCTTTCTCCTGCCCTTTTGAGTTCTTCAGCAAACTCGAGCGATTGTTGATGTCTTTCTATCCTTTCCGTTGGAGTTAAAGTGACCCTTTCATATAACAGAGTAACATCAAGCCCATAATTTATTGCTTCCTGGATTGCGTCTTTGGTTTTATGTTCATAAACTGTTTCTTTTCTCTTATTCATTGCTTTTCTCCCTATCAGATTAGTCATTAAACCTTTTGCTGTCGCCATTTCTCAAGTTCGGCTTTCAGTGGAGCCCAATATTGCCGATCGAGTTTTCTTTCTTTATCCTCTTCATCCCGCAGGAGTCTTTGAACCTCTTCCTGATTACTACTAAGGACTGCCCTCAAGAGTGGACGAATCATCACCATATTTGAAGCAATATCAGGATATTTTGTTGCTAACGAGATCAGTAATTCTGTCGTCCTACATTCACTAAGCCAAAAATATATCTTTTCCTGTAAAGGATTAGCAGATGTCTTATAGATATCTGCCTCAATCAGTCGCCTGATCATAGGCCAGTCTTTATCACGCTGTGTCTTTTTACTCCTGACAAGGTCAGCAAGACCTATTATTGGTATCTTGCCTATCTCAGACAATTCAATTTCCTGACGCCGTTGCCATAATTCAGGAAATGGAGCTACGTCCCTCATTTTTCCCATAATATCAAGCCTCAGTCCCTTTACATCCTCCCTATGACATCGAAAATGACAGGCATGACCTCTTGTCAATACATCAAGAGAGAGGTCAGGAACAAATATTCTTTTGGCGTCAAGTTCGTCTAAAACTAATCCCAAATTTTCAAGATTGGACGAAGAAACCATAATTGCCAGATCAATATCACGACTAAACTCTGCTGCCCCATAGAGAATGCAAGCCTGTCCTCCAATCAACAGGGCATTTACCTTATATTTCAAAAATGTAGAAAGGGCTCTGGGTATCGGGCTCTGGATCATAATTTCCTCCAAAGAGTACAAAAATCTCCCATAATTTCTGAGACTCTGTAAAACGTTCTGCTGGTGACATCCTGTACCAATCTAAAATCTCTTCTTCAATTCCATCTTGTAGGTATATTTCGGGACAATTCATTTTCAAAAGTTTTTCCCTCTGATTTCTTGCAGAAATTGGAAATTAGAAATTGGAAATTAGAAAAGAAATTCGAAATCATAGTCTTCTTTCTTGCCAATTTCAAATTTCTAATTTCAAACTACATTCAATATTCGATATTTCTATCACTTCTACTACCCCTTTATTCCCATCAACCCTTATGAGCTGTCCTGATTTGATAAGCTGGGTGGCGATGCCTGTGCCAACAACAGCAGGTAGGCCATACTCCCGACAGACTATAGCCGCATGGCTCATTATTCCACCAACATTGGTTACAATTCCAGAAAGTTTTCCAAATATTGGTGTCCAGGAAGGGGTAGTTATCGGGCAGACCATAATCTCGCCTTCTTCTATCGTCTCTAAATCCTCTACTGATAGGACTACCTTAGCCCTTCCCTCTACAATACCTGGTGAAGCAGGGTGTCCATTTATCAACCCTGAATCTTTTCCTACAGTAAGCCAGACATTTATCTTCTCAGCAGATATTCCCCAGAGCATAATGGTAAAAGGCTCGGTTATCTTTTCTGGTGGAGTGCCTAAGGCTGGGCTTGGCTGATATTTTGATAATGCCTTGATTATCTTCTTCCTCTTCTCTATCTTCTCTGGCCAATATTTTGGGCCCCTTGCCAAAAAGCCAATCGCCCAGGAGGAACAAAGGTCATATAGGGCAGCAGAGACCTCATATCTATTCAGGTAGAAGATGTCATCCTCATTACCAAAAAAGTTATTTTCTATAAAAACAGCAGACAATTGCCTCATCTTATTCCAGAATATGGTATGGTGCCAGTGTTCAACATAGAAGTTATGCTCTTCAACATAGGGAAAGACCGTTTTTGCCAAAGCTAACTTTTCAAGAAATGCTTTTTTCTCCTCCTCTGTTCTTAATAACTCATAATACCCATCCCTTAGCCTCTCTGCCTCTCTTCTTATCTCCTCTTCTTGCCTCTCTATACCTTCCCCAGCCTCTAATCTTTTAATATAACCTTTTATACCTGATATAGGCACAGAGAGGTCATCTATCCAGCTTCTTGGTGTATGGTAGAAGCCTGTGCCAGATGAAAAATAGAACCAGGGGTCCTTAACCTTCTCTAAAGCCTCCAGCCATTTTCTGCCATTTGGAGTCTTCTCTAAGGTAGCCAATATCTCTGGATACTCTGAACCACCTAAAAAGGCTTGAGAAAGCTCAAGGCTAAAAGCAAGCTTTGCCAGACCTCTCAATTCAGTATCAGGCTTAAAGAGAATAACATCTATGCCTGCAACCATTTGGGCGATGGTCTGGTCAGAGATATCAGGAAAAACTTTCTTCATAAAGGATGAGAGATCAAGGAAAGCCGCATAGCCAAGGTTTAGAAACTCAAAGTGAAATGACCAAATTCTGGACATACTTTCTAAAAGCCTATTATAGGAGGCTTGTAGCCGAAATCCTGTGGAAATGCCAAGCCCATCCTTGACTATAGATATATCCTCTTTTTCGATCAGATGTGGGATCTCTACCCTTTTTAGCCCCTCAATCTCTCTTGTAACCTTCTCCTTCCACCTTGCATAAAGCGAGTCCCAATTTTGGTAGTAAAAGCCTGCCCTTTCTGAAAAATCCTTTGCCCTTTTCTCTATCAGAGCGAGATCATCTACTGGAATTGGACTAAGATAGACATAACCGTTTAGGACCCTTATGTCGATGCCCAGTGCTGGTGGAACCATAAATACCCGCGTATTATATTGTCCCAATGAGGATAAAGCACTTTCAGCAGTAAAGGTATCAAACGGATATAAAGGGGTGGTCCAATGCATAGTATCGCAGAACCAGAACTTTTCCTCTGTCTCCCTTCTGTCCTCACTGAATAAAAGATAGTAAGGATACATCTCCTCCCAACCCTCTGCACCCTCAGGTGTTTTCACCTCATCTGGCTTTGGAAACCTTCTTTTGCTTTCCATTTTTAATTTTTGACTCCTTTTCCTTCTCCCTAAACCTTTACCCCTCTTTCCTTTAATGTCTCAGCCAGGTCATTTAAGACATTCATATAGATAATGTAGGCATCATAAGGGGATTCATGGGGATTGAAGTACTTATGCACATCGCCATCTGAAAACCACTTGGTGCACATATAGTAAAAATGGTCAGAGCCAAGGAGCCTCCTCCAGACATTGATTAAATCATTGTCTTTGGTCTGTTTTACTTTCTTCTCTAAGGAGTATGCCCTTTCAATCGCAGAGTCCTGCATTGGGTTTCCAACCCAGGCTGTCAAATCCCTCTCAATATCTGCCCAGGAGATAGTGTAAGGAACATCAATCTGGCTAACAGGCGCGTGATATTGAAATGCCTCCTTTGGGAGAATGAACTGAAAATCTGGGTGCCTGAAGACTGCCTCTGGTAAACTGGCCATAAAATCAAATATGCCGGTATCCGTCCACTGGTGCTCACCAAAGGTCTCATAGTCCATAAAGAGGTTGATAAGTTCACCTTGACCAGCAATGCTATGGAGCCAGCTGGCATACTTTTCTGCGGTTAATGGCCATTCCTCCCAGCCCCTATTGGAAAACCTGAAGGCAATGTCATCAGAGAGCTTATAGTTCTTAAGCAAAAGGTTTATCTTGTAGCAATTGGCAGGCTTGTATAGAAAATTCGGGCTTCTCCAGCCAAGGATATGGTCAGCACCTTCAGCCAGTATATTGGCATAACCCATATCCTCAATGAACTTAGCGAGTTCATTGTTATAGATAAGCTCTGTGTTTCTGAATGTCTTTGGGGTTTGACCGAATAGCTCCTTTATCTTCTTCTTATGCAACAGAACCTGTTGCTTGAACTCTTGCTTCGAATAGAGGAAGGAGAGAGAGTGATAATATGTCTCGTTTATAAACTCAACACAGCCTGTCTTAGCCAATTGTTGAAAGAGCTCTAAGACATAAGGGTTATACTTTTCAAACTGGTCGATAACCAGTCCAGAAAGAGAGAAGGCTACCTTGAACCTGCCTTCGTATCTATCAATCAATTCAAGGAGGAGCTTGTTTGTGGGAATATAGCACTTGTCTGAGACCTTATGACAAATAGCCCGATTAGCCTCCTCATCCTCATAGAAGTGGTTTATGCCTATATCAAAGAAGGAGTAATGCTTCTTTAAGCGAAAAGGCTGATGAACCTGAAAGTAAAAACAGACTGAGACCATATTATCTCCTTATGTAACTATTTACCTGGGAGTGAAGCAACAAAAATGGAATTCATTGCAAAATTATCAATTAGCAATTATCAATTAACAATGGAAAAGAGGAACAATTTTAAGATTAATTACTAATTTTACATTTTACATTGAACTTTACCGAGTTACT
>JASEHO010000115.1 GCA_030018505.1 bacterium | reverse complement strand
CAATTTGCAATGAAATTTCTTATTATCCTTTCGGACACTACCTGAACGGTTACTCCAAGCTGAAGATTGACTAATTACTATTTTATCTTCTCTTTTGCCTTCTGATAGAAGTCTTCTGCCTCTTTGAGCATGCCTTTCTTCTTATAAAGATCACCTATATGCTCAAAAATGGTTGGGTCATCCCCTCCAAGCTCCACAGCTTTTAGTAGATAAGGCAAAGCCTCATCTATTTTTTCCATTTTATAATAACACCAGCCGAGCGAATCAATATAGGCCGGGTTATCCGGGTCTATCACAAGAGCATTCTTAATAAGTTTTTCTGCTTTTTTCAGGTTTTTTCCTTCATCTGCCCAGGTATATCCAAGCCAATTTAATGCTGGTGCATTCTTTGGATTTAGCTTTATAGCCTTTTTGAAGCAATCCTCTGCCTTTTTTCTCTCCTTTAATCCATCATAGGCTATTCCTGAATAATAGTAGAGCATATCATTCTTTGGATATAACTCTAATTGTTCGGTGAAGATATTCGCTGCTTGGCGATGATCCTTCTTTTCAAGTAGAAACAAGCCTTTTAGGAGCAAAAACCCTGGGTCTTCTGGAAGGTTTGAAAGGGCTTTGTTGACAACAGATAACCCATCATCTATTCTATTCCTCCTCAGCAAAAAGAAGCTATATTGAGCCTGACCATCCTTCATGCCCATGGCTTTTAGATAGCATTTTTCTGCCTCTTCATAATTCTTTTCTTTATCCAGGATTTCTGCCAGGAGTAAATTATTCTCTGCTGAATCTGACAGCTTCATCAACCTTTCTGAGAATTCCTTTGCTTTGGTAAGAGAGCCAGTTTCAAGATAGACTTGAGAAAGCCTTGTCAAAATAGCGGTGTTCTCTGGGTAGATACTGAGAAACCTCTCATACCAGAAAGTCGCTTCTGTGCCTTTACCTTGAAAGTCTAAAAGGTATCCAATGCCTATTATCGCTTCAGGAAGGTTTGATATACTTACAATCTTTTTATAGTAGACTAAGCTATCCTCTAACCTTCCAATCTTTGAATAGAGAGAGGCAAGCTGGTATAAAGCGTCTATAAAGCTATTTCCTTTAAGCGCCTTCTTAAAGCAAGATTCTGCCCTCTTTATATCCTTCTTTTGCTGATAGATATTTCCTATATCAACCCAAATTTCCTGTTCTTTTTCAGCTACCTCTGAAAGCAGTTTTATGGCTTTTTTGGTTTCACCTTTTTGTAGATAGAGATAGGAAAGAGACTTTTTTAAGGTTATTGAATCAGGGTCAGACTTAAGGCAAGCCTTATATTCTGAAATGGCCTCTACCAGCCTTCCTTCTCTCTCATAAGTTTTTGCCCTGAGATAATGAAAGATGGATGATTCATTTTCTATTGCAAGAAGCACTCCAGGAAGAAGAAGGAAAAGTATCTGCTTCATAAAAATGAACATGGATCAAATATTGACTGCTTGCCTGTGATATGCCGGCGACCAGGTTTTGTCTTGCCCATATATTTTTGCAAAATCAATATCTTTAATATTTTCAGGAATCAGAAAATACGGCTCTAATCTTACCCAATCTACATCTCTAATCGTTACCACCACATCTAAGTAAAAGCTAACCCAAGTATTACCAATTTTAGAGTTGGAGTAGATTTTGGAAAGTTTATTTTTTGTGATGGTTACATATTTCTCATCAATATCTACTCCGATAAACCTTCGGCCCAATCTTTTTGCGGCAATAACAGTCGTTCCAGTTCCAACAAGAGGATCCAAAACAATATCGTTTTCATCCGTGCTCATTAAGACCAACCGTTCCAGTAGATGTATAGGTAACTGACACGGATGTTCATCTCTATATTTGTTATGCTTGATCCTGTGAATATCTGTCCATTCATCAGATACCAAAGGCCCAAATGGGTGCAAACCTGCCTTTTTGCCACCATAATCTTTTAGAAGATAACTGCATTTTCTGCACCGCTTATGCGGATAACGGATTTCATAGAACTTATTTTTCTTCGGGTCTTTTGCATAATACAATATACCGTAATGAGAAGGCTGTAAGATTTTCCCCATTGGTGCGGTTGGTGCATCCCAGGCAATCCAGTGCTTAAAATGAGCAACCTCGTTCAAAAAGTAAGAGTAGTATGTTAGCCATTTCGGGATATTGTGGACGAATATCGAACCAGTCGGCTTTGTGATTCTGACCATTTCATAAATCCACTTCTTGCACCATTCCAAATATGCATCAAATTCCTTGTTGTCTTTATAGCCATTATATTTTTTCTTTAAATTAAAGGGGGGATCAGCAAATGTCATATCAACGCTGCCATCTGGAATGTCACGCATAACTTTTAGACAGTCTCCATGGATTACACGGTCAAGATACCTATCAATCATTAAACCAATACCTCTTTTATCAATTGCTTGAATCGCTCCAACTCCTGTTGATGAAATGTAAAAACATCTTCGTATGCGGCAACCATTCTTTTCAGATCATTCTTCCTTACATACCAACCAATACCATCGACAAAACCTAAAAAGTGGGCTTTCGAATAATGCTCTTTAATCAAAGAATCGATTGAAATCTCTGTCTTTGACTTATCTCCTTGGCCTGAAGAGGTCGTGACTAAATACGAACACTCGATGATTATTTTAGGGTCTTTTTTGTTAGGGACAATAAAATCCATTGTTCGTTTTGTGTCTGGAGCATTCTTTATCAATTCCCCTAAATCTCCCTTCTCAAATCCGATTTTCATCTCATCCAGTATATTTTCAATAACCACTTCTGGGTTATTCTCTTTCTTGCCTGAGTAAGAACCTTTTTCCTTATAGCGGATCAGTGTGTCAATTAGTGCCTCTATCTCGAAGTTTAGCTTTGAAATGCTTAATTTCTTGAGTTCAAAGAGTGGCAATACATTGGAAAGAACGGGAATTGTAGAACCTTCAAAAAAGATATTCACCATACCCTTTCTAAAAAACTCGCTTTCTCGTATCTTCCTCTGAATTTTATCATCTGACCATTCCTTAATGTTTTCTTTGTTGTCTATTTCTGCCTCTGCTATCCATCTTTCTTTGTAAATAAGGGTATTCAGCTCAGGATCATCAACTATTCGTATAAAGGTCATAAGTCTCTTTAAGCTCTCATTTGAAAAACCTGTTAGTGCAAGTAAGGCCCTTAATCCATTTTCCTTTTTGCGGATCAGGTCTTCAAATAATTCCTTTTTCAAGCCTTTGTTTTGAATTTGATTTTTTAAGACAAGCAGGGTTTCCTTGATTGAATTGACATATCCTTCGTATGATTCCTCAAATTCTCTATTGTGAAAATAAAAGGTGTTTTTTGTAATAACGATATTGAATTTTTTCTGAATGTTTTTCATCCACTTTACCTCTTTTGAAAGAATAAAAGATACTCATTCTTCATCGTGTTTCTCATACCCTTTATGGGCTTTAGGATACTTTTAACTAAAGTTAAATTATGTCTTTCGCAGGATTCTATTATCTTGCCTTCCAGCCTGATGCCGCCTGTCTGATTCGTATTAGACCCTATGATCATTACAAAATATCTGTTTTTCTTTAGCACCCTCGATACCTCCGAACAGACAACCTCCATATCTTCAAAGTAATTTTTTAGTCGTTCATCCTTGTTTTTGCCAACAAGTCCAATCATTTTACTTCTAATATCATCAACATTATACCCTAAAAAGCTCAATTGAGCTTCATCATTTTTTACATAGTCGATCGCAAACGAATACGGTGGCGAGGTGATTGCTCCATCAATTGAGCCATCTTCTAATGGGATTTTTGTTGCCGCAGCATTTTCCAGAATATTGACACATCCTAAGTCGCTTATGTATTTAGAGCTATTTAAGATAAAATTAACAACCGTGTCTTCATATCTCCTTAGAACCTTTGTAAAAAGCTGCCTGTGGCTGGATTTGGTCACCCTTTTAGAGTATCCAAGAGAATCTAAAAAAGCAAGTAAAGCCAATTTATAAACCTTTATTTTTTCGTCATCTTTAATCTTCTGTAATTGTTTTTTTGCATCATCAACATTAAAGAAATCGAATAATTGATCTGATTTGGCAGAGATTCCTTTTAATAGCTCAATATCGATAGACAGGCTACTATATTTTACCTTGGTCATAAATTGGCAAAAAGGGCTTAAATCAATTCCATAAGAGTTTATGCCCATCAATGCAGCTTCAATATTTGCAGTTCCACTTCCACACATTGGATCTAAAACAGTCTCCCCTTTTTCTATTCCAATAATATTGATCAAAGCCTTGATCAACTGTGGATGAAACTTCCCACGATAAGGAAATAATCCATGGGTTGCATACCCTGTAGAAAACAACCCATTTTCAAAATAAGCTTTTGTGTCTCCTATCCGATTGTCTGTGAGTGCTTCTATGGACAAGCCATACATCAAAAAGTGTTTTGTTGGTTTGTCGTCAATGGACTTGAAATAGGCTGATCTATCTAACAGGTTACCGTTTTTTAAGCAATTATGCTCCAAATAGGCCAATTCCAATTCAAACAATTCATCAACCGAAGGCAATAATTCTACCTTATCCTCAAATAAACTTTGTAAAAATGGAGCTAACCTGTAAAATTCTTTACTCTCCACTTCATAACTCCTCTATGGTGATATTCTCATTGGTGTAAAGGCAAATAGAGGAGGTTATCAGAAGGGCTTCTTTTGCCATATCCTTTGCGCTCAGGTCAGAATACTTGACTAATGCCCGAGCTGCGGCTAAAGCATAGGCACCGCCTGAGCCAATTGCCAGAATATTATCATCAGGCTCAATCACCTCACCATTTCCAGAGATAAGAAGACTGCATTCTTTATCCGCAACAGCTAAAAGCGCCTCAAGCCTCCTCAGGAACTTATCTGTCCTCCAGTCCTTGGCCAATTCAACAGCTGCTCTCTTCAGGTTACCTTTATA
>JASEHO010000114.1 GCA_030018505.1 bacterium | reverse complement strand
TCAGGCTATTTCAAGATAGGCTTATCAAGGAGATGAGATTGGCAGGGATTGAGGATTATAATGGGGCTAATAAGTTTCTCCTTGAAAGGTTTTTACCTTGGCGTAATGGAAAATACACCCATCCTGCTGAAAGTAGTTACATCGCCTTGCCTTATGGGATTAACCTGGATACCATATTTTGTAAGAAGATTGAGAGGACTGTGGCTAACGATAATACTATCTCTGTTAATGGTCATATTATCCAGATACCACCTAACAAAACAAGGTTCTCTTTTGCCAGGGCCAAGGTGACTGTTTGTATCCTCGAGGATAGCAGAATCCTTGTTTTACATAAAGGTTCTATTATTTGTGAAGATATCCTTTTAAAAGGAAATAGGAGCAGGGCAAAAGAAAAAATAGAACAGTTTTTGAGTCAGAGAGAATATGCTTATGTGGGGGGTTAAAATATAACATTTTTTGTTATAATTAAGTATAACATTTGACTTTATAACAACAACTGTTTTTTTAATCATTATTTCTAAATCCTGGACTTTGGCAAATTTGCAAAACTTTAACAAAAACTCAAAGCTCAAAAATCTATATGGAGTGCGGTGGCTTGCCACCGCTTTGAAGGGAAAAACAACCAAAAGCGAAAGCAAGCTTTCGCACTCCAAAGTAATAATGACAAAAAAAGAGGGGGTGATTCTCCCCCTCTCGTTTACTTCAAGCCCTTTTTACCAGCATGGATATGCAGAGTATGGACCCTTAAATGTATCAAGCACGCTCGCATTCACAAATATCTCTCCTGTATATGTTCCTGAAGTGATATATGCCCAACCTCCTTTATTTCTATCGCCACCTATATCACTAAATGTTCTACTGGGTGTCGCATAAAAATCATTGTTTTGTGTACTGTAATCAGTATTGGGGGTCATCTCATTCTTTGCACCCCTTCTGAGCAATGCCATTGGAGTCTCATCAAATGGTGGACCCTGAGGATTGATATTTGGAGCTGTGCTCGTTAAAACACTAGGTAACTGAGTTACTGTTGGCCACTTAAATACACCCTTGTTAAACTCTGAATATTGAACTATCGCTGTATAGATGTTCTTTAGGTTCTTTCCGCAGGCCCTCTCACGCGCCCTGTCAATTAGCAATCCTACACGGGGAAGCATCATCGCCAGTAATATCCCGATGATTGCTACAACAATCATCAACTCAATTAATGTAAAGCCTCTTTTCTTCATTTTTTTCTCACCTCCCTTTAATTTACTCTATATAAACTTTATTAACTTCTATAATAAATTATAACAAATCCTTTTATATTTGTCAAGCTTAAAAGTTTTTCTTGACCAAAGAGACAAGATAGAGTATATTTAAGGGAAGAAAAATAAAGGAGGAGAGAATGAAGAACTTTTTGGTTGTTTTGGGAGCTATCCTTGTTTTGGGGCAAGGGCTATGGGCAGCAGAGAAGAAAGAGGGAAAGATAACTATCTCCTATCTTGAGGGAGGGGTTGAAGTTCTAAAGAAACAAGAAAAGGACTGGAAGAAGGCAAAGCTCTATGTAGAGCTTTCTGCAGGAGACAGGATACGAACACTGCTCTCAGCAAAGTGCGACCTGAAACTCTCTGATGGTTCTATCATCAATATCAAGGAAAACTCCATTATGGATATAACCCAACTTTTAGAGGAGGGAGCAAAGACAAACTCCTCTTTTAAGCTCTGGATGGGAGAGATAAAGGCCAGGGTTCAGAGGCTAAAGACAAAGGACTCCTCTATGAGCTTCCATACACCGACTGCTGTTATGGGTCTTAGAGGAACTACAGTCTGGCTTACTGTTGACTGGCGCGGAAGAACAAGGTGCGGATTTACTGAGGGTAATGGCTATATTTATACAGACAAAGATGGAGAAAAAGCTGTTAATAAGGGAGAAGAGGCAGAGGTATCTTTAGAAGGGGATATTGAGGTTAAGAGGACAGAGCAGATAACTGTCCCAAATCTGATTGGAATGCAGTTAAGTGAGGCAAAAACTGCTGTGACTACTGCCAGGTTGGTGATTGGCCAGACAAGGGCAGAGGAGAGTACAAAACCGCAGGATGAGGTTCTATCCCAGGACCCAAAACCAGGTATTAGCCTTCCAAAGTATGGTGAGGTTAATGTCGTTGTGGCTATACCCATCCCACCTATTGTTGTCCCTGACCTTATTGGAATGACAAGGGCTAGTGCAGAGGCAAAGATTGCAGAAGAAAGACTTGCTGTTGGCTCTATCTTTGAGGATTATGACGAGATTATTCCAATAAATACAGTGATGAAACAGAACCCGCAAGCAGGGATAGAGGTAAAAGAGGGCGCAAGCATCGACCTTCTTATTTCAAAGGGGCCATACCCAAAGTCTATTGTTCCAAATCTTCTTGGAAAAACCATTTCTGAGGCAGAAACCCTTCTTACGAATGCAAAACTGAATCTCGGACAGGTTTTAGAAATAAAACGAGATATGGTAGCCGAGGGAAGGATTGTTGACCAGGAACCAAATGCAGGTACTCGTGTCAAGCAAGGAAGCTTTGTTAAGGTCTGGAAGGCTGTGCCTGTCCCTGAGCAAAGGGTAAGGGTGCCAAACCTGATTGGAATGGATATAGAAAAGGCAAAAGCAAAGATTAAAGCAGAGGGTCTTAAATTAGGAAATATAACGAAGAAAGCTTCAGATGAAAGGGGAGGGACAGTCTGGAAACAGGACCCAACCGCAGGCACAGAGGTTATTCTGGAAACTGCAGTTGACCTTACAGTGACAAAGCCAGGAAAGCCTGTCATTCACTACCAATTTTCTACAGCAGAGAAATTTGTCACTGAAATACCATCCCTTAACCTGCATATTACCCCAAATAACCCCAATTGGGCGCCCCTTTCCTTAAATATTGCTGGTCGGCTGATAAAGCTCTCTGCACCCCCATACTATACTACCTACAAACCAGCAGGCGTCTCCATCGGGAATAATGTCATTAGGGTCTCTGCCAAGTTTGAGGAAGGAGAAGAGGTAACAGAGGAGATTACCATGCCATGCTATGACCCAATCTCTCCAACTATAGTGAGTGTCAGTAAGGTTAGAAAGGGTGTGATGAGGCTTACGGTAAGAGACAAAGAGTCTGGAATAAAGAATGTGAGAGTTGCAGGAAGGCTTGTTGCTCCAATATCAGGAACACAGGAGAAAAGAGCAGGTCTTGATCTCTATATAGAAGCAGTTTATGAGATAGAAATCCCTTCTAATTTTTCCTCGCCAACAATAAAGATTGAGGTTACCGATAATGCCGGAAATAAGAAGGAAAAAAATGTTGATGAGGCTCCTTATACCATTCCTCCACCAAATTATTAGGTCTTGTAAGATTACAGGTGTCTTACAACTGATGATACTCTTTCTGCCAAGTGTTTCTCTCTCCCAACTGCCTATCTATGAGAGGCACATAAAGATGCCTGCTATCTCTGGAAGCTGTGAGCTTGAGATAGGCGATAGTGATGTAGAAGGAAAACAAGATGAGGTGCCAGGTTTCTATAGACGGATAAAGTCAACCCTCTTAGGAAAGGTAGAAGGATTTGATGCCGCAGGACTCATAGAGATAGACAGAAGCGATATAAAACAACTCTATTTAAGTGCAGAAAAAGAAAGGATAAAAGGAGAAGCAGGGGATATATACTTAGACATCTCTAAGCTAACAGCAACAGGTCTAAATCTTCGTGGTCTCAATTTAGAAAGAAAGACAAAGAATCTATTCTCTATTTTTTTGGGTAGGACAAAGGAGGCAGAAGAAGATGTTTTTGCCCAGTATGGAGGAGGAATAAAAGCAGAGTTCTATTCATACGAGACAAAGGTTGGTTTTGCATGCCTATCCTTTTTAGACGATGAATCCTCAGTCAATCTACCCAATCTCTCACCAATCTCATCTAATCTTTTCTCTTGCTTTGGCTCTAAAGAGCTAAAAAAGATAGGTTCTTCTATCGAGTCTGAACTGGCAATGAGCAGTTTCACCCCTGATAAGAGAAAGAAAGAGATAAAAAAAGATATGGCTATGACAGTTAAACTAAGAACTATCCACGAAAGAAAAGAGATGGAGCTTTCTTATAACCAGGTAGGCAAAGATTATCAGACAGCAGGAAACCCCTATCTTCTAAAGTGTAAGGAGGCATATGGCATTAAAGCCAGCCAGCCTATAAGGAAAGCGGCTTTAATGATAAGCTATGAAAAAGGAAAGGAATCAGGATTAATTTTAGAGAAAATAGGGGCAGAACTTGCTGATATAGCTTTTCTTGGTATCAGAGCATTATCTGGTTGCGAAATAGAGAAAAAGGAGCAAAAGAGCAAATCCACCAGGATTTACCTTGAATTGGAGAAGGAGGTAAAAGGTCTCAGTCTTTCTCCTGCTTATGAATGGACAGGTTATGATGATGAGGTTATAAATGATAGCGATTACACGATGAACAATCTTGCCTTAGGAGCAGTAGGTGATATAGGTTCTGTTACCCTATCCTCGGGTGTTGGCTATAGCTTTTCATCAAAAGGTCCAGAGAAGGCAAAAGAGGCTAACTATAATCTCTTTCTTTCTGCATCCTATGCATTAGCAGATCTCTTGTTTGAACCAGAGTATAGCCTCTATTTAGATACCAAAGAGAAAAAGAAGATACAACAAGAAGAGACCATAAGTTGCTATGTAAAATACTCCATCTCGCCAAAATATCAAGGAATATTTGGAATAGAGAGCAAAGAATTAAAGGATTTTTCTGCCAGTTCAAACAACTACAAGATAAAAACCCTAAAGACAGGCTTTCAGGTGTTGTTCTAAAGCAAGTGAAAAGCATAAAATAACAAATAATTCGTGAAAATTTGTGAAATTCGTGTCTATGTTTGAAAGATGAGACACGAATTGACACGAAAAGTGAAAAGCATAAAATAACAAATAATTCGTGAAAATTTGTGAAATTCGTGTCT
>JASEHO010000113.1 GCA_030018505.1 bacterium | reverse complement strand
TGAGCCCGAACACAACCTGAAAGGTATGCCTCTATCTGGGCATCATACTCTGAGTCTCCATCTAAAAGTATAATCTTTTCTTTGGTTCGGAGCCTCAGAGCCTTGATATGCTTTAAGGTCTCTTTATCCGTGATTGATGCAAAGTCGCCTTTAATCTCATCTTTGCTGACAAAGAATCTGGGAATAGACATCTATGTAAGTGTTAAAGTGTATAGTCATAAGGATTAAATTTACTATACACTATTAACTATACACTATTCACTCTATTTGGGCCGTGTAGGTCTCGAACCTACCACACCCGGCTTAAAAGGCCGGTGCTCTACCCGATGAGCTAACGGCCCATAAAGTAAATACTTTTTATCTCTTTCTTACCACTCAAAGCTCTGGATCACTATCACGCCTTCATTTTTTGCCTTATCCATAAACCCTTTTGTAGCATAATGGGTTATCAACACTCTTATTGGTTCTTCTTTGTATTTTACTTTTACAGCCTGAACCTTCTCCTCTAACTCATTAAATACATCCTTCTTTCTTTTGTTATCAAGCCTTATCTTTACCTCTCCTACTACCAATACATCACTTCCATTCCTTTTTGCCCTGCCCAATATGTTTATCTCTTTGCCACCTATTTCAGTTCTTATCAACCTCTCTTTCAGTTCAATCCCATAGCTATTCTTAAGCAATGTAGGTAACGCCCTATAGACCTCGTTCTCGAGTGCATAGCCCATACTCCTCGATAGCCCTCCAAAATTCTGGTTTGTCTCTTTCAATCCCTTAGTGAGCTTCTGGATTTCTATCTCTGTTTTTTGAACTGCTATCTGTGTCTTCTGGACCTCTATCTCTGTTCTCTTCTGAGCCTCAGCGAGCTCTTTTACTATTTCCTTAAGTTCACTAAAATCACTGGTCTTAACCAGCTCATTATAAGAGGAGGTTATCACATCAGAAAGCACAATTGCCTGCTTTTCGTTAAATACCATTTCTAATCTTTTTCTTATATCTATTATTGTAGGCATATTCTTTCTCCGTAACACTTTACTCATCTGAAGTAACCGAGTAAAATTCAATGTAAAATGTAAAATTAGCAATTAGCATTTTAAGATTATTCCTCTTCTTCATTGCTAATTGCTCATTGATAATTTTGCAATGAATTCCATTTTACTTAGTTGTTGCTTCACTTCAAATGGGTAAATAGTTACCTTTCTCCTTTATAATGTAGTAAAGGAATTATCTCAAATCCCTTTAACACCTGTCAATTCTTTTTTGCTTATTATGGGCCAATAAGATGATTCCTATGGATACTGTAAGGGGTTAATTGTGCCCTTTTCCTTACATCTTCTCTGGGGCAGAGATTCCAAGGAGACTGAGTCCATTCTTAACCACAGCCTTGACACAATTTATCAAGATAAGCCTTGCATGGGAAAGCTCCCTATCTTCTGAGAGAATCCGATGATGATGGTAGTAATTATGAAAGATCCCAGCCAATTCCATAAGATATAAGGGAATTCTATGGGGTTGGTAGAGCTTGGCTGCTTCTTTTATCTCCTCAGGAAAGAGACTAATTTTTGCCATCAGCCTATGTTCTTCTAATTCTTTGAGAAGCAAGAGATTTGCTTTATCTGCTGAAATAAAAGGGATGCCTCGTTGCTCTGCCTCTCTTAATATGCTTGAGCACCTGGCATGGAGATATTGGACATAATAGACCGGGTTTTCAGACGACTCCTTCTTTGCCAGCTCTAAATCAAACTCTAAGTGAGCATCGGACTTTCGCATAAGAAGAAAAAACCTTGTTGCATCCTTGCCAACCTCTCTTAGAACATCATCTAATGTGATAAACTCACCCTTTCTTGTTGACATAGAGACAAGCTCTTTTCCACGCTTTAATGTTACCAATTGATAGAGAATGATATTAAGCCTCTCTGGGTCGCAGCCCAAAAATTTGAGGCCGCTCTTTATCCTTTCCACATAGCCGTGATGGTCTGTGCCCCATAGGTTGATAAGCCTTTCATAGCCCCTGCCAAACTTATTTCTGTGATAAGCAAGGTCTGCCACATAGTATGTTGGCCGATTATCCTCTCTGACCAAAACCCTGTCTTTCTCATCAGAAAACTTATTGGTTGCCAGCCATAAAGCCCCATCCTTTTTATAGGCAAAAGCAGAAAGATCAGAAAGGAGTCTTTCTACCTCACCCCTTTCATATAGACTGCTTTCATAAAAGAATGAAGAAAAGTTAACAGAAGAATCAGAGAGGGTTTTCTGTATCTGGCAAAGGAGTATCTCAGAGGCAAGCCTTCCAAAATAGGCTATATCCTTCTCTTTTGCTCCTTCTCCTTCCTCATCCCTTATCTTCTTGGCAATCTCTGCGATATACTCGCCGTTGTAGCCATTTTCTGGAAATTCCAGTCTTTCGCCATAAAGCTCAAGATACCTACATTTAACCGATTTACCTAAGGTCTCTATCTGATTGCCTGTATCGTTCACATAGTATTCCCGCTCCACCAGAAAACCTGAAGCAGATAAGATATTTCCCAGCACATCTCCATAGACAGCACCCCTGCCATGTCCAATATGAAGTGGCCCTGTAGGATTGGCGCTGACAAACTCAAGAAGAACCTTCTTTCCTTCGCCAAAATTTGATCTGCAGAAATTATCCTTATTTTCCTCTATCTCTGGTAGGAGAGCACAAAGCCGCTCTTGAGAGACCCAGATGTTGACAAAGCCTCTTACTGCCTCTGCCTTCTCGATAATTCCACCAGAAATAGCCTCAGCTATCTCTGCGGCTAATACTTGCGGAGGGTTGTTTAGAATCTTGGCTAAACCAAAGGCTATATTTGAGGATAGGTCGCCATAGGCTGGATTTTTTTCTGGCTCTATCTGGGGAAAGATGGGGTTTTCCGGGTATCTTGCTTTGATAACCTCAGCTAATCTTGTCTCTACCTCTTCTTTTATGGTCATTAGAAGACATAATTTCCAAATTCAGAACGGAACTCAAGATACTCTTCTATGCTTGGGTTATCAGAAAGCACAGTCCGAAAGTCATCTGCCTGTAATGAAAGCAAGGAGACAGGGCATGTTGCCATGACAGTTGCTGTTGCCTCTCTTCCTTCTCGCAAGGATATCTCTCCAAAGTAGTCTCCTTTTTTGAGTATAGATACATTATCGTCTATAATGACCTCAACCTCTCCCTCCCAGACAATATAGAAGGTATCATTCTTCTTTCCCTTTTCAATGACGATACTTTGGTCATTGAACTTTCTTATAGTCAGTAGCCTGGCTATCTGAACTAATTTCCCTTCTGGCACCTTAGCAAAGATTGGGATTCTTTTTAATGAAGATATTTTCTCTTTTATATTCATTTCACCTCTTCCTTTATAAACATTTCTATTGCATCTGCTTCTTTAATATCATTTATTCCGTCTAAGCTTATACCGCACTCTAAACCGGTCTTTACCTCTGAAACATCCTCTTTGAACCTCTTCAGAGATGAGACACTTCCTTCACCTATAATATTATTCAGCCTTATAACCCTTGCCTTTGCCCCTTTCTGAGCCTTTCCTCCCTCAATAAGGCATCCAGCAATCAACTCCTTCTTTATCTTAAAGACCTGCTTAACAACAGCCCGACCAACAGCCTTCTCTCTATACTCTGGTGGCAAAAGCCCTAATGTTGCTTTCTCTATATCCTCAATGAGCTTATAAATAACATCATAGGTGTATATCTTTACTGCCTCTTTCTCAGCCAACATTTTTATTCTTGCTTCAGGCTTAATGTTGAACCCAATGACCATACCATTTGCGGACTTTGCCAGCATAATGTCTGACTCAAGTATGCTTCCCACACCTGAGTGAATGATAACAAGCCTTGCTTTCTTAGAGAAAGAGAGCTTCTCAAGGCTGGTGCAAATAGCCTCCTTTGTTCCAGTAACATCAGCCTTTATAATCAGAGGAAGCTCCTTTATCTCTTTCTTTTCTATTCTAGCAAAGAGTGTTTCAAGGGTGAGTTTTGGCAAGACAAACTCTGGACCTACCTGCTCTTTGCTCTTTTTTTCAATCTCCCTTGCCTGATTTTCAGATATTACCTTGAATGTATCCCCAGCTTTTGCCAGGAAAGAAAAGCCCAAAACCTCAACAGGTGTAGATGGTCCTGCCTCTTTTATACTTTCTCCAGAGTCATCAAACATAGCCCTTACCTTGGCAATATTAGAGTTAGCGACAAATATATCCTTTAGCCTTAATGTGCCGTCCTGAATAAGAACCGTAGCTACAGGACCCCTTCCCTTGTCTATCTTTGCTTCTATGACCACACCCTCAGCAGGTTTCTTTGGGTTAGATTGAAGCTCAAGCATCTCTGCCTCAAGAAGAATGGTAGAAAGCAGCTCCTTTAATCCCTTCTTCTTCTTGGCTGAGACCTCACAGAATAAGGTAGTGCCTCCTAATTTCTCATCAAGGAGACCGTGCTCCATCAGTTGTTTCTTTACCCTGTCCGGGTTTGCTTCTGGCAGGTCTATTTTATTTATGGCTACAATAATAGGCACCTCCGCAGATTTAGCGTGGTTTATCGCCTCTACTGTCTGGGGCATAACACCCTCGCTTGCTGCAACAACAAGGACAACAATATCCGTAGCCTTAGCTCCCCTTGCCCTCATAGCTGTAAATGCCTCATGGCCAGGGGTATCTATAAAGGTTATCTCTCCGCCTTTTGTCTTTATCTTATAAGCGCCAATATGCTGGGTGATACCACCCTTCTCAGAGGCGACAACATCTGTATCCCTTATGGCATCTAAGAGCAGGGTCTTTCCATGGTCAACATGTCCCATCACTGTAACTACAGGGGATTTTACAGGAGGTTTCTTATCTTGAGATTTGGCCACCTTTTTCATTATGCTTATTATAATGGCTTTTCAAGAAATTTTGCAAGGAGAGATTATTATGTAAAAAAGGATTAAAGCGAAAGATCGCTTTTTATAAATGGGTGAAGGTAA
>JASEHO010000112.1 GCA_030018505.1 bacterium | reverse complement strand
TAATCTCTCTTGTCATCTCTATCTTCTATGGCATGTTCTATATCCACGAAGGAGTACTGCTTATGGAGTCTTTAGTAACTTTTTTAAACACACTTTCTATCTTTCTTCTCCTGCGAGTAGAAAATAAACCCTCCTACAAAAACATAACTCTTGCCGGAATAACCATCGGCCTCTCTGCCTTAGCCAGAGCCAACATCCTCTTATTCATCCCCTTCATCCTCCTCTGGATGCTCTTCAACTCAAAACTCAAAACTCAAAACTCAAAACTATTAAAGTTTGCCTTCCTCTCCCTAATCATCCTCCTCACCATCTCCCCTGCCACTATCAGAAACTGGCTTGTCTCTGGTAAGTTTGTCTTAATCTCAACCAATGGCCCAGTCAACCTCTGGATTGGGAATAATCCGTATGCTGAAGGCTGGTTTGCTTATCCTCCCCTTGAGTATTCAGATAAGGTAGGCAAGAAAGTAGAAGCAAGTGGAGATGTAGCTTATATAGAAGAAGTAGGAAGATTTGCCAGAGAGTATCCAGCCCAATATTTTGGGCTGATATTCAAAAAGTTCCTGCTATTCTGGGACAGAGGAGAGATTGAGAATAATATCAACTACACATTCCAAAAAAGTTATTCCTTTCTCTCTGGGTTTTTATTGATCATCGGCTTTGGCCTGATTGGAACACTTGGCTTTTCTGGAATCATCTTTTCTCTTGGAAGAAAAAACCCTCTTTTGCTTCACCTCACAGTCTTCTCTTTTATGATCTCTACCATCCTCTTTTTTATTACAGCAAGATATAGAATATCGATAATACCTTTATTGATAGTATTCGCCTCATCTGCAATATATTGGTGGTATGAAAAGCTCAGAAGAAAGAGGTTTGGTTCCATTCTTTTATCAATTTCTCTACTACTTCTTTCCCTCTCGCTCAGTTATTCGCAAAGCCTTATAGGAAGGTTCTATCCTATAATTCATCCTGAGGGGATACATATTGAGAGGGATGGTAAGGTTATTATCAAAGACAATACCAGTTATTGGCCTGGAAAGAAAAGTTTTGTCTTGCAGAACTCTGAGAATATAATAAAGAAAGAGATAGCGATTAAAGAAGATATTATAAACTTCAGAGAGGCAATCCTCTCTTTTATGTATTTTTCAGAAGAAAGGGCAAAATTAGCTATTAACATCAACGACAAAGTGATAATTCCTGCAACAATAGACTCTGGAACAGGTTTAATTGCTGGCTATCAAACAAGAATTGGTCCTGATATTTTGAAGAAAGGGATAAATACAATTACTATAAAACCACTTGAAGGCAGGATCAACATCTTGGTTGATGAAACTTATACCTTCAAAAGGTCTTGGCTTAAAGCTAAAGAAGGATGGAGAAGGCTAAAGAATGGCGAATATATGATCTGGCTAACCTTATTTCCAGAAAGCTCAATGAATAAAGATTTGTGGGCAGACCAATATTATGATTGGGGAAATTTTTATTTTAATCGCCAACTATACGATGAGGCCATTATTAACTTTAACCAAGCTTTGAGGGTAAATCCGAAAAAACTTAAAGGATATTACTGGTTAGGATTGGCCTATGAGGAGAAAGAGGGGTTTGATGAGGCTATCAAGATATATAATAATGGAATAAAAAATGTGCCATTAAATCAAAAAAAGGTGCTTTTAGAACTCCATAACAACTTAGCCAGAGTTTATTACGAAAGAGGAATGATAAAAGAGGCTGTAGAGGAATGCAAGAAAGTTATTGAAATTGATTCAAAGAATATTCAAGCACACAATAATTTGGTCGGATTGCAAAAAATTTTCCTTGACAAACAGAAAATGGACTCTGTAAAATAAAGGCTATAATGAAGATGATGAATTTCATCAAAGTTGCGGGGGGCAGAACCCAGAGAGAGAGAGAGAGAGAGTAATAACCGCAAGCAATCTTTATATAGAAACCCAACAAAAGCAGGTCAAGTAACGACCTGCTTTTTCTTTGTATAAATTTTAAAGTAAGGAGGAGATGATGAAGAAGACAATTTTGACAGGTTTGGTTCTGGGGATGATTTTAGGAACGAAGGTAACTCAAGCAACGGATGTGAGCGGGATAATTAGTAGCAATACGATTTGGGATTTGGCTGGAAGCCCATACATTGCTACGGATACAGTAACTGTAGCTGAAGGAGTAGCCCTAACTATTCAGCCAAATGTAGTGGTTAAGTTTGCCACCGGGACATCCTTAATCTCCTATGGCACCCTAAATGCAGTAGGCGATTCTGCTGGCACGATTACCTTTACATCTGACCAGGCTACCCATACGGCTGGCCACTGGAATGGAATTAAGCTCTCTGGTAGTGGAGCTAATGGGGGTCAAATCAGCTACTGTGATATTGGCTATGCAGAGCAGGCAGTTTATCTTGAGAATGTGTCGCAGGTTACAATTACGCATAATTATATCCACGATAATAAAGGAGCTGATGGACCGCCGGTAGGCGATATGGGATGTGGACTTTATTTGAAATCTTCTTTTGAAGTCACAATATCCAATAATATTATTCAAAATAATAAAGGAGGAGAAGGTGGAGCAGGCGGTGGCAAAGGTGGAATGGGAATTGGCATGTATGTTTTTCAATCTGGAACGAATACAATTTCAAAAAATGCTATTGCTAATAATGTTGGAGGTAACGGAATTGCTGGCGCTGACCCGAGAGATGGAGGTATGGGTGTTGGAATTTATCTTTTTTCTTCAGAAAATACAGATATATCTGAAAATACAATAGACAACAATGTGGGCGGCGGAGGTGGACACGGCTTTGGACAGCCTGGTGGTGTAGGTGCAGGGATTTATGTTTTTTCTTCCACAAAGACAACCATATTCAAAAATTCATTGAGCAACAATAAAGGTGGTAATGGTGGAGGTGGAATCTGGTATGGTGCTACTGGAGGTGTAGGTGCAGGGATTTATGTTTCTTCTTCAAATGATGCAATTATATTACAAAATGTTATACGTGGCAGCGAAGGTGGTATAGCTGGATATAGCCATGATTGGTGTTCTGGTTATGGAGGAGTAGGTGCTGGAGTTTATTTTTACTCTTCAAATAATGTTGTTGTGTCGCAAAATACTATAGAAAATGCAAAAGGAGGGGCATGTGCAGGACGTCATGATTTAGGAGGTGGTGTTGGAGCAGGAGTATATTTTCATCTTTCAAACAATATTGCCGTAAAAGAAAATAGCATTTGCCAAAGTATTGGAGGTTGGGGAGGTGATGGTATAGGAGGCATTGGTGCAGGAGCCTATCTTGTTTTGTCTAACAACAACATTATCTCTGAAGGCAATACTATCATAGATAGTACAGGAGGTACTGGCAATCCAGATGGAGATGGCATTGGAATTTATTGCCAATCATCAGAAGTGACCAATCTTATCTATAACAACATCTATAACAACCAAACCTATAATCTTCAGACTGACATTTCTCCAGGAAGCCAAACCGTTACATACAATTGGTGGGGAACCATAAATGAACCAGACATCGAGGCTAAACTGAATGGAAATAGCATCTATAAACCTTATCTTATGGGAACATATACTGGACCAAATATCTCAGTCAGTCCCAGTTTTGGTTTAATCGGCATCACAGTTACAGTTGAGGGAGTAGCTTTCGCTACCCAAACTCAAGTTACCATCTCCTTCGGCATAAGCCAAACCATCACCACAACCACATCATCTCCAAATGGCACCTTCTCCACTACCTTCATTGTTGATACCCAAACCCCAGGCACCAAGGTTATTACTGCCATTGACACAGAAGGCAACCTTGCCACCACAACCTTTATCCTCTTCCCCCCAACATTCTTGAAGATTGTCCCAGCCTATAACCTTATTGCCAAGAACCAGGAGTTTGATCTGGATGTCAGGATAGATGATGTGAGAGACCTTGCAGTAGCTGAAACACTCCTTTCCTTTAATCCAAATGTCTTGGAGGTCTTAAGTATAACTCAGGGTTCATTTCCCTCTGGAGCTGGGATTGTTAAGAGCCATAACAATACCACTGGAAGCATCTATTACTTTGCTGGGCTATTTACTGGCTCTGCTACTGGCTCTGGGGTCTTATGCTCAATAAGATTTAGGGGAAAGGAAGGAGGCTCATCTACATTGGTCTTTGGCAACAACACTATTTTAGCTGATGATCAGAGTAGTTCTATTCCCTTCAACAAAGAGCAAGGCCTATACTATATAGCCACATCTTTATCTGTCTTGCCAGAGAATCAAGCCATATCTGCTGGAAATAGCCAGAGTTATTCTGCCTTTGCTATCTGTGAAACAGGAAGCGTTAATGTTACAGGCTCAGCAACATTTACAGCAACAGGAGGAGGCTCTTTTACTACCAACATCTTTGAAGCACATTACATTGGCACTTACACCATACAAGCAGACTTCTTAGGTCTTATTGGCACAACCAATGTGACCATCACTCCAGGCACACCAACAGCCTTGCTTTATGAAAGTGGCAACAATCAGATCTCAACCTGCACAACTACCCTCTCTAATCCATTCATAGTCAAGGTAGAAGATGTCTATCATAATCCTTGCTCTAATGTCTCTGTATCCTTTGTGGTTATCTCTTCTCCTCTTAATGCAGAGGGCTATAGCCTATCTTCTACTCAAGACCTAACCAACATAAATGGAACCACATCAACCTATCTTACCTTAGGAGATGAACCACCAGGCTCTTATACCATTAGAGCAACCTCAGGAATCCTATCTCCTGTTGACTTCACAGCCTGGTCACTCCGAAGAATAGGAAATATTGCTGGAATCTGTCTCATAGACTATGGCACAGAGGCACAAAGGACTGCAAGCATCACTGTAACCCTAATTGAAACAAGTGCTACTACTACAACTAACTCCAATTCCTACTTTATCTTCAATAATCTCCTTGTATACTCAAAAGCAACAGGTTTACCAAAAATTATAAGCGTTCTGCGTACAGCG
>JASEHO010000111.1 GCA_030018505.1 bacterium | reverse complement strand
CCCAGTCAACCCTTCCTCCATCAACCGAACAATCTTTTCTTTGTATGAGGACAATTTTTCCTATTTCTTAAACGAATGATAAACATTGGATGCATCGATAAAAACATAAACTTTGCCTTTAATATATTTTTGAATCATGGGTATCTCCAACACACTTTTTGGCCCAAAACATCTTTTATCTTCTTCATCCTTATTTATCCTTAAACTTCCATTCTTTTCAACAATTAACCAAGCCCAGCCTCTCTTAGGGCATTTTCCAACTCTTCTTTGGTAATCTCTCCCATCTTGGTCTTTGCATAAATAAGCAACAGATAAACTTCATCATCTTTGGATTCCCAGAAATAGACGATTCTGTAACTGCCTCGTTTTCCTCGTGCCATATCCCTACTTTTCCATCGTATCTTCCAAACCTTATGGGCATAAGTCGGAATTGCGACTCCAGTATCTGGATAACCTTCAAGGAAAGATGAAAGATCTTCTATATCTTTTTTGATCTGCTTGTATTTCTTTGTCAGCTTCTTCAGACATTTTTCAAAAGGCTCAGTAAAAAAGATCTCAAATTTCCTCAATGGCTTGCCTCCATGGTCTTGCCCTTCCTTGTTTAATAGCAGCTATTCCTCTATCTATAGCCGCTTTTGCAACCTCAGATTGACTCAACAAAGATGCTTCTTTGATATCTTCTTCGTTCAGCATTCCCAACAGTTTTGTTAGCATATTGAACCTTTCAATATCTATTACAACTGCTTTCGGCTTGCCGCCTTCCATAATTACTGGCAATTGTCTTTGAGTTATAGGATCTCTCATAGCTATTTTAGCCATAATAATAAACACCTCCTCAATTTTTATCTCTCTAAGTCCCAGTCATACCCGGGTTACAATTATTCATCCCTTCCTGAATGGTCGCATAACTCCCCGGCACATAGATCACAGTTCCCTCTACACCTTGCGATAAAAACCCTACTCCAACCAAAATCCCCAAAGACCAAAATCTTCTTCAATCTCCTCATCCTCAAAACCTCCATCTTATTAGTTTATAGTTATGAGTGTATAGTGTATAGTAATAATCTGCGTAATCTGTGCAATCTGTGGATTTATCTCTGAGCCCTCTGTGGCTATTCTCCTCCATGTCTAAACCCTATCTTCTTCATCTCTTTAGTGGGTGGAGTCATCAATTGGCGAATTGCCTCAAAGACGGCTTTGATTTCGACATCATGCCTCTCAATCTTTCTTTCATGCTCAGCTAACTTATGGGCAAGCTCTTTGTGAGTAGAGAGAATTTCTCTAATCTTGGTAAATGTCCTCATAATTTGAATATTGACCAGGATGGCTCGCTTGCTTCTAAGTACAGAGGAGAGCATAGCCACTCCTTGTTCTGTAAAGGCATAGGGAAGAGTTCGAGTTCCACCCCAACTTGAGGTTCCAAAATGGAACTTCAAGTTGACAAACTCTTCTCTGGTAAGCTGAAACATAAAATCTTCCGGGAAGCGTTCTATATTTCTTTTAACAGCCTTGTTCAAATTCTTTGTAGCTACCTCATACAACTCTGCCAAATCCCTATCAAGCATCACCTTCTGGCCTCTGATTAGAAAAATCTTGCTCTCTATTCTCTCTATTGGAACCAAGCTATTCATTTTTCCTCCTTTTAATGTAAGAACGCTCTCGGATAAATTAAAGCGTTGATTTTGTTAGCTTTCTCAAACCGTTAACTTTTTCTTCAGTAAAAGGGTTAGGGTTAAGATGCCAGGAGAGGTTTAGGGGTTAGAAAGTTGGTCTTGTCTCTCCTTAATCTGGCAATTTGTCCAAGTACTGCCACCAACTTCTTAACCGAGACTTCCATACCTGTCTGCGCCTGCCTGTCGGCAGACAGGTGCAACGCATAGGCAGGCCGGCTTCCTAACCATAACCTTTTATCCGAGAGACTTCCTTTTAGACTTAAGTTTTTGCCAGGGCTGATTTCATTCTTGGCTAATCTTACTTATCCTTTCTACTGCCTCTTTTAGCTTTTCCTCATCAACAGTCAGAGCAAAGCGAATAAACCCTTCTCCCTGCTCACCAAACCCAATTCCAGGGGTAACCACGACACCTGAATCCCTGATAAGCCTTTCTGTAAAATCCATAGATGAGCCTTCAATCTGAACCCAAAGATAGAATGTGGCTTGAGGCTTATTTACCTTAAATCCGCATCCTTTTAGCCCTTCGACCAAGACATCCCTTCTCCTTTCATAGAGCTTGCGGCTTGCTTCGAGAGAAGTCTGCTCACCTAAAAGTGCCTTTATGCCGGCATACTGGATAGCGCCAAATATTCCAGAGTCTAAGTTCTGTTTCAGCTTAGCAAGGCTGGCAATAGCATCCTTATTTCCGCAAGCAAACCCTATCCTCCATCCAGTCATATTGTAGGTCTTTGACAGGGAATGAAACTCAATAGCCACATCCTTTCCGCCCTTTATCTGGAGGATACATGGAGGTTTTATCCCTTCAAAATAAAGTTCGCTATATGCCGCATCAAAGCAGATGAGAAGCTCACTTTCTTTGGCAAACGAAACAAGGTCAGAGAGGTAAGAGATGTCAGCTGTGGCGGCTGTGGGGTTGTTTGGATAGTTGACAAAAAAGAGCTTTGCTCCTTTTGGGTCAATCTTGCTTAAGTCTGGAAGAAACCTGTTTTCAGATAATAATGGAACTGCTATAGGCACACCTCCGGCTAAGATAGTGGAGCTATGATAGACAGGATAGCCTGGGTCAGGAACAAGAACCCTATCCTTTGAGTTTAGTAAGGCAAAGGGTATATGGGCAATACCCTCTTTTGAGCCAATCAAAGGCAGAATCTCAAGGTCTGGGTCAAGCTCTACCTCAAACCTATTCTTATACCAGATAGAGATAGCCTCTCTCAACTCTTTATATCCTTCATAGGGTGGGTAGCTATGGGTTCTGGGATTATCCACAGCCTCTTTCAGAGCCTGAATGATATGAGGTGGTGTAGGTTGGTCAGGGTCTCCTATCCCAAGACTTATCAACCCTTTCCCCTTCTTTGCCTCTTCTTCCTTTAATCTGTCAATCCTGGCAAAGAGGTATGGCGGAATCTTCTTTAACCTTTCTGCTTCAAACTGTAACATCTATAATTCCTCCTTTTCCATATTCTATTGCTTTTTCTTGCAATTCTTCTTGCTCTGTATCTTTCTTTTTGCCCTTTTTCTTCTTTTGGAATCTTCTCATACTCCTTTTTTCCTCTATCTTTCCTCCCTGACCACTCTTTTCTGTGTTCAAAACCTTGGTCGCCTCTTCTGCTACTTGAGAAATTGCTTTCTTTCCAAGATGTTCCTGATGAGTGATAGGTTGTTGTTGATGGAGTTGTTGCTGGCCAGCAATGCTTATCTGTTGGGCAAAGCCCACCTGAATATCCATTGGTTGAGCCATAAGATTATTTTACCTGTCCATCCCCTTTGTATGCAAGAAAATTTGCCTGGCAAGTCAATTTTTAATAGACTTTAGAAACCCCTCTGCAAGAATAAAGGCATCCTCTTTTCCTTTTACCTTTTCATCAACCCATCCTTCACTAATTACAGAGAGAATTTCTCCTATCAAGGGACTGGATTCTAAACCAAATCTTTCCATAATCTCATCGCCTGTAACTATCTTTGGTGGTTTAAGTGATTGGTCAGGCTTTAAGTATTCTGTCAATATCAGTCTTAGCCCTTCTCTATGTTGCTTTATATCCTCCTCTGTTGTTGCCTGACCAACTGCTGATAATCTATCTGCCAATGAGAGGAGAAGAACTGCTATAAGGTCATCTTCAAGGTCTCTAACTAACCGAAAAATTGCCTTCCGTGTAATTATTCTGCCCTGTATTAGTGTTCCTATCCTCATATGATTGGCAACAAGCCTTTTTAGACTTGCTATCTCTTTTCCTGAAAGCCGAATCCTTGTTCCTATCTTACTTACCAGTCCCATACCAACCATTTCATGGCCAATAAACCTAACCTTATCTTCCTCTATCTTCATTGTCTCTGGTTTTCCAAGGTCATGAAAAAGGCAGGCTAACTTTAGAATCTGAAGCCTACTATGGCCTGCGGCAAGGCCTTGAGCAAGATACTCTTTAATTTTATCTCTGAATATAGGCATCTCTTCAACCAATATCTCTAATTGTCTTACTGTCTCAATAGAGTGGTCCAAAAGATTGAGATGGTGGTATCCATCTGGACCAATCTCTGGCAGGCTTTTCATCTCAGGAAAGAGAAGAGAGAGCAAGCCTAAATCAGACAATAATTTAAGGTGCTGTGCACTACTTACCTTGAGTATCTCAAATAGCTCATAATTGACCCTCTCAGGTGCGACATCCATAAGGAGGCTAAAGTGTTTTTTTATGAGCGCAGTTGTCTTTGGCTCTATCTTAAAACCCAAAACACAAGAGAGCCTTACAGCCCTTAGCAACCTTAGTGGATCATCTGTAATAGAGTCTTCTGAGATGACCTTGATAGTTCTGTTCTTAATATCATCTAATCCAGAGAAGAGGTCTATAATTTCAAGGTTAGAAAGGTTCAAGGCAATGGCATTTATGGTAAAGTCCCTTCTTTGCAAGTCCTTTTCAATACTCTCAGTTATCTTTGCAAAATCCAGTTGAAACTGGGGAAGCACCACCCTTGCTGTTGTCTCGTCAAGCCCAACATACGCCCCTTTTAGCCTATCTGCCACTCTTTTAGCAAGGGCTATTGAATCCCCCAGGACAGCGAAGTCTATATCCTTGCTCTCTCTATTGAGCAACCTATCCCGCAGGAATCCACCGACAATAAAAAGCGTAGCTTTTTTAGATTGTGCCTGAATGAAAAGAATGAGTTTCGGAAGATTCATAGTAATAATAAAGTGTATATACCCAATTAAAATAGTTTACAAAAAAATAAGGAATAAAAGGGGTCCAGGGATCAAGGGGTCAAGTGAAATCTCTGAAAATCCATCACTCGAATCCTTGAGTCCTTGAACCCTTTTACAAAAACATGAGTAACTGTTTACCCATCTGAAGTGAAACAACAACCATGTAAATGGAATTCATTG
>JASEHO010000110.1 GCA_030018505.1 bacterium | reverse complement strand
CACCCATTTATAAAAAGCGATCTTTCGCTTTAATCCTTTTTTACATAAGTTCAGTAATTACAGCAGTCCTCCTGTCGTTTAAGAATAGCCACACCCATTTCATTTAACATTTGAACTTTGACATTTGGATTTTTGCAAAAGTTCAGTAGGTGTTTTTTGTTCCTCTTGAGAGATTAAGAGATATGGGGAATTGAAGGCAAGACCTTCTTCTGCTTCTCTATAAGCTCCAGGATTCCCTTTTTAGCTAAGCAGAGGAGGTCATTCAAGGTATCAAAGGAGAATGCCGAACCCTCTGCTGTTGTTTGAAGCTCGATTATCTTCTCTGTCTCTGTTATAGCCAGGTTAAGATCGCAGGAGGCTTGAGAGTCTTCGGAATAATCGAGGTCAAGAATGGCAGACCTTTGAACAACACCAGAGCTTACAGCGGCAACAAAGGATAAAATAGGGTTTTTCCTTATTAAGCCCTTTTCAAGCAACCCCTTTATGGCTAAATACAGAGCACAAAACCCACCAGTAATTGCTGCACACCTTGTGCCACCATCTGCTTGAATAACATCACTGTCAATAAGTATTGTCCTCTCGGACAAAAGATTCAGGTTCACCGCCTGCCTAAGTGTTCTGCCTATAATCCTTTGAATCTCATGGGTTCTTCCCTTTACTCCCTTGATAGCTTCCCTTTCTATCCTATCTTTTCCAGAGCAAGGAAGCATAGAGTATTCTGCTGTAATCCAGCCAGAGCCAGTAT
The DNA here is from genome assembly GCA_030018505.1 of bacterium. Lineage (GTDB taxonomy): Bacteria > UBA9089 > UBA9088 > UBA9088 > JAGUXG01 > JAGUXG01. The sequence goes on along the minus strand of JASEHO010000110.1, from coordinate 4,393 downwards.
CTTTTAAGAAGAAAGGCACCCTATCATTGATAGTTGCGGCACATATAATCTTTGTCTTGCCCATCTCAATGAGAACAGAGGCAGGAAGGTGTTCAAGATAATGTGGTCTGATAACAGTCGGCCTGAGCTCATCCGGTCCTCTATTCTCGGTTCTATTCATTTTGGTTATAAGAGAGAAAGGCATTAACTACATCTGGGTCAAACTGCTGTCCAGAGAACTTCTTCAAGACGGAATACGCCTCATCTTTTTTCATCGCCTTCCTGTATGGTCTATCAGAGGTCATAGCATCAAAGGCATCAGCTACAGCCAAAATCCTTGATTCTATTGGAATCTCATACTCCTTTAGTCCGTCTGGATACCCCTTGCCATCATAATATTCATGATGGTGCCTGACGATTGGTAAGGCATCCTTTAAGAAGGTGATCATCTTGATGATAGACTCGCTCTTGGTTGGATGGCTCTTTATCTCCTCAAACTCCTCTGGGCTCAATTTGTCAGGCTTTAAGAGGATAGAATCAGCGATCCCAATCTTTCCTAAGTCGTGAAGAAGCCCTGCATAACGGATGAGCTCAACCTGAGCAGAGGTAAGCCCCATCTTCTTGGCTATATTGACAGAGTAATCAGTAACCCGCTCAGAGTGTCCCAAGGTATATGGGTTCCTTGTCTCTATCTCACAAGCTAATGCTTTTATCGTCTCTGTATAGAGGTTCTGCATCTTGAGGTATATCCTGGCATTTTCTAAGGCAATAGCTGCTTGTGGAGCTAAGATAGCCAGGCTATGGATATGCTCTTCAGAGAAGGCTTGGTCCTTAAAACTATGGATGCTTATTGCTCCTATAACCTTTTCTTTGGCAACAAGGGGAAAGACAAGGTGGGATTTAAGCTCTCCGCAGGAAATAGCAGTCTCTTTCTTTCTGACCTCTTTCTTTATTGTCATCTGGTTCTTTTCAAACTCCCAATCTGTGAGTTCAGAAAGAACAGCTATAAACCTATCCCTCACTGCCTCTATAGCCTTATTATTTAGCTTACAAAAGGATATGAGTCGCAAGGTTGAATACTCTCTTGTTTCAAGAAGCAAAGAACTAACCACATCAAAATTTACTATCTCACCAATAACATTCGTTATTATCTTAATCACCTCTTCTTCCTGGAATGTGGAAGAGAGGATTTTTCCAGCACGATTTAAGATAAGAAGCTCCTGTGTTCTCTTTGTGGTTGCAGAATAGAGCCTGGCATTCTCAATGGCAATGGCAGCCTGGCTGGCAAATATAGATAGGGGAACAAGGTCATCCTCAGCAAATCTTCCCTCTCCTTCAGTAATATTCAGATTAAGGACACCAATAACCCTGTCTTTTGCCTTTAGAGGAAGGCTGATAGCAGATCTTATTCTTCTGCCTTCGTGGTGAAGATTAGCAAATTTCTTGTTTTCCAAAAGTTCATCTGATAGGATAAGGGGCTTTCCATCTTTAGCTACAATGCCAGCAATTGGCTCACCAATTTTGATAACCACAGATTCCTTTGTCTCTTCAGATAACCCTTTGGCGACCATTATTTTTAGGGTCTGGCTCGGTTTATCTAAGAGCATAAGAGAGCCTTCATTTGCATCTGTTACCTTGATAGTTGAATCCATAATGAGCTCCAAGAGCTTCTCTAAATTATGCTCTGAGCACATCTTTTGGGATATCTTATAAAACTCCTCTAAATATATCTGGTGTTTCATACACTTCCAAAAATTTAGTTTACAATTTGTAATGATAAATTTGCAATGAATAATATTTAACTGTTAGCTGTTAGCTAACTATACAGAAATTAGCAACAACTATCAGAGACGGGTATTTGATTTTTTATTTTTAGAAATGTAATGACGGTCATTGACAAAAGTAAAAATTATGGTTATATTCTATTATAAAAGGATTTTTATTTTGACAAAACATAACCAGAAAAGCTATTATGTTGTGAGAGAAAAAAGAATTAAAAAATTTCCTTAAAGGTTTTTTCAAAAAATGCCGATATATAATAAAGGAGTCCTAAAGGAGTCCTTGTAAGACGAAAAATAAGAAGGTGATTTTTGTGGATAAGGAAAAAGGATCTGTGATTTATTTAATGTTTAGGTAAAATCAAATAAAGACTGGGCTACCAGTCTATTTTTATTTATGAGAAAGCTCTTTTTTGTTTTTGTAGTGATAGTGCCTTATCTGGTTGAAGCAATAGAGGTTGAACCAGGAATAGCAAGATTTGGAGATAAGATATTTGTGAAGGGTGATGGATATAAAGAAAAAGAAAGGGTAAAGATAATTAGTGATGATAAGGTTTTTACGGCGACAGCAACTGTGCAAGGAAGCTGGACATTTTTATTCGATCCTCAATTTGGAGGAAAAAGGGTGATTACAGCCAAAGGGATAGAGAAGGAAGAGACAGCTGTTTTCTGGATTAGGCCCAAGATTAAGGTTTCTCCAATAAGTGGTAGTAGAGGCACGGTTTTGACTGTAGAAGGTGTAGGTTTTAGCCAGGGGGAGAGGATCCAGATGGGCTTAAATAGGAATTATAAGCCGAAGTTTGTTGAGGCTTCTAAAAAAGGCACCTTCTCTACTAATTATATTGTAGAAAACCAGCCAGCAGGCAAAGGCTCCTTCTATGCTGTAGGCACAATGTATTATCTTGATGATAGAAAAGATTTTGAAATGAAGGCAAATCTTACACTCATTCCCTCAAAGGGAGAGGTAGGTTCTTTGATGACTATATCTGGAACAGGCTTTGCTCCGTCTCCTGAGGGGTTATCGCCTGGTGAGCTGATTGTTGTTGATTTTGGCAGATACGAGACAGCGGCAAGTGTCTATACTGATTACTATGGGAGCTTTCAGATTCCCTTCTTTGTTCCAAAAGAAAAGGGAGGGATGATTGGCGTAAAGGTAAAGGGTGAGTCTTCAGGTATAGCTTGCGAGGCTTCTTGGACTGTAACAGCAAAGATAAAGGAGCTTCCCATATCTTGTTTTGCAGGAAAGCCAATAAGGATAGAGGGTGAGGGTTTTTTGGAAAAGGAGAAGATAAAAATTATATGGAATGATGTGACTGGAAGTAGGACAACAAAGGAGTTTATCGCTGATGAGAAGGGGATAATAGATATAGAGTATCTTGTGGATTCTCAGCCTATAGGGGTGGCAAGGATGACGATGCTTTCTGATAGGTTACAAATAAAAAAGGAGATTAAGATAGAACCTTGTCTTGAGGTGAAGGAGATTTTTCCTAAGGCAGAGGGTGGGACCATCACCTTGCAAGGAATGGGTTTTGGAATAGAAGAGGAGATGAGGATAGACCTCGGTTCTTATCTTTATATTGCTAAACCTGTAACTGACAAAAGGGGTTCTTTCTTAATCTCTTTTTATCTGCCACAGATTTCAGGAGAGCAGAGGATAGTAGTGGGTGGCAGAAAAAGTTATGCTACAGTGATAAAATATATAGATGTGAAATGATGGAGATTCAGAAGATAGCTGAGGCAGTTGCCAATATATTACTTCCAAAGATAGGGGAATTAGCTTCTCAGATGGATAAGCTGGAAGGAAGGATGGAGGAGTTTTCAAATCGGCTTGGGGATATGAACGGCAGAATAAGTGGAGTAGAGAGCAGGATGTTGGCGATGGAGCAACAGCTTATTTACATTAACCAGCGATTGGACGATACAAACAAAAAGATAGATGCAGTAAGAGAGGAGCTAACCCAGCGGATAGATGCAGTAAGAGAGGAGCTAACCCAGCGGATAGACGAGGTAAGAGCGGAATTAACCCAGCGGATAGACGAGGTAAGAGCGGAATTAATTAAGCGGATAGATGAGACAAATAACAAGATAGATAATGTAAGAATGGAGTTAAACCAAAAGATAGATAGTATCCATAGGGATATGATTATGCGGATAGATGAGACAAACAGGCGAGCGGATGGATTTTTTGACAAGACCGTAATTCATAAAGAGAGATGGGAAAATATAGAGATACGGGTTTTGAAGATAGAGGAAGAGATGGGAAAGATTAAGGAGAAGGTAGCGTAATGGAAGGTGTAGGTTTTAGGCAGAAGCTTGGACTTTTGGTGTCAGAATTCTCTTAAGCAGAGGAGAAAAGGATGGATGTAGGAGAGATAATAGGAGAGATAATAAGAAAGGCTATTCAAGATTTTATACTCCCTGAATTAGAGGTGATTAAAGCAGAGAATAAGGAGATCAGAATAGCATTAGAGCTTACAAACAAGAGGCTTGATGACATAAACATCCATCTGGCTGACCAGAGTAGGCGGATAGACGGGGTAAGAGCGGAATTAACCAAGCGGATAGATGACACAAATAACAAGATAGATGAGACAAATAACAAGATAGATAATGTAAGAATGGAGTTAAACCAAAAG
>JASEHO010000010.1 GCA_030018505.1 bacterium | reverse complement strand
GTCAGGGAGAACATGCACCTTCTCTATTATATGCTCTTTAACCAACATTTTTTATACCTCCAAATATTTTTCTTGGAATAATCACAACACGATTTTTCCATTCAAGATATGTCTCTATGGCATTTTTCAACCCCTGGACAGATTCCTTTTTAGTACTCCCACAGGAAGCTATATCTAATTCTACACATAAAGAGGCATACTGATCTTCCTCTTTCTTTACAAGACAAGTTAATGATTGCATTTTCAACCTCCACTTTTTAATCTATGTTATATGCTGTGCCGTGCCTACTACATTAAACCCCGAATATTTTATTGATTCTTGCCTCCCATTCATCTTCAAAAATTACCTGAAATTCAAATTTCTTTTGGGCAAAGTCTAAATTCAATTCTCTCCAATCCTTCTGTTGCCCCAATTTATTACAGAAATCAAAGACATTCTTCTTATAATCAGTATCTTCATTTTTTAGATGTAACCCCTTTGTTTCCACCACATATACCTTGTTGTAATCATCCTGTTTTTTGTCATCAGTATCTGCAAGGATAAAATCGGGATAAATTCTATGTTTCTTCCAGCCTTGAACATAGTAATCCTGTCTGGATAAGTTCCTATACCACCAGAGGAGTTTTTCTTGCTTATCAAGGTAAATTGCCACAGATTTTTCCAGGTCGTTAAATTCTTCCTCTGGCACAGAATCAAATAGGCTTAGTTGCAAAGGGGTGTTATCGTCTCGGACAAGTGATTTAGCACCAGTTTTTATCTCTGTTTTGCTCGGCAATTTGTATCCGCCTCTATCCGAAAGTAAAAAGAACCATAAAACCTTTTGCTCAATCAGTTCTCTAAATATCTGCTCTGATAATCTATCCCTTTCCTTCTCAAGGTATTTTCTTAATTCTTCAATGATAGAGGCAAAATTATTTGTAACCGTTTTTTTATCATACCTTTCTAAAAAAATACCTATTGCCTTTTTCCCTATCTCATAAGCTATCCAGGAATTTGGCACAATATCCAAAATTTGCCTGGTAACAAAAACCTTATTGAGTTCCAATCTCTCTTCTTTGGTAACTCTTCCTTTCGCCTTAATCAGTTCTTTTGTATTCTCACTAAGTTCAACAATAATTTCTTGTTCTTGGGTGCGTAATTCTGACAGGGAAGTATTTTTTAATGCAGTAAGATTAACCTCATTCCAGTCTATTCTACTTAAAATATCCATCTCATAACTAACATCCCGCCAACCTCCCATTTCTTGAATAACAAACTTTGGCAGATAAATCTTACCTTCAAACTTTTTAAACCTTTCTCTATAACCCACAGTCCTTTTTGTTGTTGCCGCTACACTTTCCGCATCTCCTTCATCTACAGAAATCCTTCCTGCCAAATCGCCCAGTCCTTCTTCTTCAAATCCTCTTTTTACACCTTCCAAAAGCTCGGTTGCCTTTGGACGAAAACAAAAGACATAGCTTTCATCAAGTTCTTTTATCTTTGTCTTTCTTGCCTTTGGTTGTCTTAAGATTCTTCCAACCAACTGAGTAATACTTAGTTGAGAACTCGGATTGGTAAGGATAGCAAGAAGATAGGCAAAGGCACAATCCCAGCCTTCTTGCAATGCCTGCTTGGTAATAATGTAGCAAATCGAACAATCCTTATTCAAAAGGTCAATTCCCTCAATATCGTCCTTTTCACTGCTTTTTATGGCTATCTCTTCTTCTGGTATTCCACATTGCTTAATCAGATATTCCTTGACATCCTCTGCATGGATATATGTTGAGCCTCTCTGTTCTTTACCTGTTCGCTCTGCCTGTATCAAGCAAATAGGCCTGATATACTCACCAGTATTTGCCTCATATTCTTTAGCCTTTTGTTCTAAAAAATTCCTCTTTTCAACAGCCGCCAGCATTACATCTTTCCAATCAAGGCTTGCTTTATTGGTGATGTGCAAATCAAGTTTAATCATATCTTCCTGATTAAGCTCTTTACCACTAATATTGACCAGGATATTGCTATTTTGCGGTGGTGTAGCTGACAATTCCACAATTATTGATGGATTAAATCCTCTGATTGTCTTTTGAGCAATTTCGCTGTATGCCTTATGCCCTTCATCAATTATGATTATTGGCTTTAAGATTTTCAAGGTATTTCCCAAAGATGTTTTTACAACCCTCCCATAAAAACTATCTTTATCTCCAAAGTAGTCTAAATTAGGGAATTCTTTTAAGAGTTTTGAGTTTCCCTCTATGTCATCTTCCAATGGGAAAAATTCGCCAAATCCACCGCTATCCTTAAAAACCTTCAAAACCTCTTTATTCTGTCTGCTTCCTGACTGTAACATCAAGAGCATTACCACCAGATTTTCTTCTACATCTAATTTGGTGAATCTATCCATCTTTTCCAGGATAACCGTTCTACCCGCACTTGAAATATCTAATATCTGGCGATAAGGATGTTCACGGTTTTTTAAGCTGGCAAGTGTCTGTCTATAAATTTGTGTGGTTGGCACAATCCATAAGACAATCCCGGTTTGTTTTTTGAAATAAATCCTATTTATCAAATCAATGGTATGGCAGGCAAGTATTGTCTTGCCGCCACCTGTGGGAATTTTAAGGTAGAAATTTGGCAACTCCTCACCCAGTCCATTTTGTTTTCGGTTATATGAAATCAACCCAGATTCTTCCCATGCTTCCAAAGTAAAGTATTTCGGATTACTCACCTTAAATTTGGCAAGGGAGTCAAGATAACGCTTAACCTGTTCTAATGTCTTTTTCTGATACTTTTTAAGTTCCATTATTATAACCTTACATATGACATAGAATCGTTGAACAATAATTTTTCTGGCAGTTTAATTCTTTCTAATCTCTGCTGGATAAGTTTTTTATCTGGCAGTTTAGTCTGATAGATGGAAATCTTTACTGGTTCATGAATTTTACTGAGAGTCAAACGGACAACACTATCTTTCTTGGAACGGCAGAGGATTAAGCCAACAGACGGATTCTCATGGGGCAATTTTATTTGCTCGTCAAGGGCAGCAAGGTAAAACTGCATCTTACCAACATATTCAGGTTTGAATTCACCTATTTTAAGTTCAATTGCGATAAGGCATTTAAGTTCCCTGTGGAAAAAGAGTAAATCAATCCGGAATTCTTCACCATCTACTACCAATGGATATTCATCTCCAACAAAAGATAAGTTTTTACCAAATTCAAGGAAGAAATCTCTGAGATTATTAAGGATTGCCTTCCGTAGCTCTTTTTCTGAGAAGGTTTCTGACAGGTCTAAGAATTCTAAAATATATTCATCTTTAAGATGGCGATAAATATCATCTAATGGAATAGCCAGTTTCTCCTGTTCTATTTTTACCAATTTATCTGGCTTTTGAGACAACATAAATCTTTCAAAATAAGCAGAATCAACCTGACGCTGGAGTTCTCTATATGACCATCTTTCTTTAATGCACATCTTCAAATAAAATTCTTTCTCTTCAATAGACTTTGTTTTATCTAAAATTAACACATTATTTGACCAACTTATTTCTCCAGACAGTGTCTGGAGAATTGAGGCACCACGATAAGTCAAATAAAATTTCTTCATATACCAGAGATTTTGAACAGAAAATCCTTTCATTTCTGGATATTTCATTCTTAAATCCTGGGATAATTTCTCAACTACTCCATCACCCCATTTGCTTTTTTCCTGAAGATTTATAATTGTCCCGCCAATAAACCAATAGAGTTCTATCAAAAGTTTATTGACCGTGGTTATTGCTTCATGCTTACTTTCTTCAACTCTCTTAATGATTAAAGAAAGCGATTTTTTATAATCCTGGGCTTGACTGGTTTTCATATTCACTCCTTCAATTTATAAATCTCAAATGGCAACTGGCAATAATCAATCCGATATTCTAAAAGATACTCGGTATCAAGATACTTGCTGGGTGCAAACACCAACCTCTTTTTGCCCTTGTAATGACCTAAACCTTTTGCCCTATCAAGCGTAAGTGCAGTGGATTTAAGATATTCAATATCTGGCTTGTAAAATAGATAAACTTCGTATTCCTTTGATTCACCGATAAAGTTTTTTTCTTCATTAACCTTTGTCGGGTCAAACTCTTCACCTGTGGCAGTATAAAAAACATAGCGGGCAAGCTCAAGATAACTGGGTATCTTATCGCCTTCTAAAATGCTCTCCATCTCAATCGGCTCACCAAGTTCAAAATAACTAAATGTGCCACCCAATCCGTCTTTTAATCTCTCATCCTTTGTATTTGGAACACCTTTGATAACCCTTCTTACTCTTTCGGCAGTAATCTTATCTGCATAATCTTCGCACTCAACCAAAATAAATTTGCGATTACCTTCGTCTTCTTTGTTTAAGTCCAAAACAGCGTGAGCGGTAGTGCCAGAGCCAGCAAAGGAGTCGAGGATGATGGAGTCTTTATCGGTAGAAATCTTGAGTATTCTATTGACTAATGGCACCGGTTTAGGATTTTCAAATGGCAAATCAACTTCTGAGAAAATTTCTTTTAATGTCCTTCTTGCCTCACTATTGCTGCCAACCTCACTAGAAAACCAAATTGTTAATGGTGTTATTCCCTGTTTAACTTCACTTAAAAATCTTTTTATAGCAGGTATACTATCTCCATCTTTTCCAAACCAAATTCTATTGTCTCTAATCAATTCCTTATATCTTTCTCGCGATGTCATCCAACATCTTCCCCGTGGAGGTTTTACTTTTCTTCCTGAAGGTAATACCATTTCATAATCATATTCTTCTGAATAGGTCTTAACTGAAAAATCACCTCTCATCCAAGGACCTCTTGGGTCATTATCAGGATTTGTATAGTTTGCATCATGTCTTTCTAAACGCTCCAGTAATTTCACCGAAAAACCTAAATCACTATTGGATCGTTTTCTCCTCTTTGCATAGACTACTATAAAATCATGATTATCAGAAAAATATTTTGCATCATTTTGTGGGCTTGTTTTCTTTTGCCAAATAATATTGGTAACAAAATTCCCATCCCCAAACACCTCATCCATCAACATCCTCAAATGATGAATTTCGTTATCGTCAATGCTTACAAAAATCACTCCATCATCAGCAAGCAACTCCCTCAACAACTTCAATCTTGGCATCATCATACAGAGCCATTTATCGTGGCGGGTTAAGTCTTCTCTATCAACAATTTTTCCAAGCCATTCCTGCATCATTGGGGAATTTACATTATCGTTATAGACCCATCTTTCATTTCCGGTATTATAAGGTGGGTCGATATAGATACATTTTACCTTGCCGGCATAAGTAGGCAGAAGGGCTTTTAATGCCTTGAGATTATCGCCGTGAAGTATGAGATTATCGTTAAGACTAATTTTATCCGTCAAACTTTTATCTTTTTTAGGAACAAGTTGATGATACTTCACCGATAGGTGATGATTTTGAACAAATGTTTTTCCCTTAAAACTTAGTGTTGCCATTTATCTTATTTGCCTTTTCCAAGATTAGCAGATTCTTTTATGAATCTCTTCAATCAAATTCGTAATCTTAGAAATCTCTAACGGCTCTACATTGTCAATCTTTATCTTCTTGTCCTTCCCTTATAAAATTCTTTCTCGTCTCTTTCTTATTACCTTCCATTTCCCTAAGGATTGTTTCTATTTTCTGTTTAAGTTCAGGAATTCTGTCCTGGATAACAGCCCATACAATATTCCAGTTTACACCGAAATAATAATGGATAATCTTATCCCGCATCCCGGCAATCTTTTTCCAGTCAATATCTTTGTGCTCTTCCTTAAGTTCGCTGGATAAATTTTTGACTGCCTCACCAATGATTTCAATGCTCCTGGTGCATCCTCTCTTTAATAATTCGTTAGAAATAAAATCTTTAAAACCAAACCCTTTGGTTTCCCTCAAGAGAAAATTTGCCTCGTCAAGAATATGCCTAAGAAAAGGCAGGTTCTGCTTCATACCATTTGACCTCTTTTTCAATATAAGGTTGGATGTAGGGGCTCAAACTACCATTGGTTATAAGTTCTACTCTTTTACCCAATAAATCTTCAAGATAAAACGCTAAATCCATAAAATTATCAAAATCCGGTTTTTCAAACTCAACAAGAAAATCTATGTCGCTATCCTTTTTCTGCTCTCCCCTGACATAAGAGCCAAATAACCCCATCTTTTTAATTTTATACTTCCTTAAAATATCACTATGTTCTCTTAATGCCTTCATTATTTCCTTGTCGGTAAGTCTTTTTGTTTTCATCTTCTCATCCTTTACCTAAAATCTCCTTAAAAAGCAGCCTCGTCAATCCCAGCCTGTATCAGCATCTCATAAAACACTATAGATATATCAAGAAGATTTCTTCTGATAAAGATAGGTTTTGACTCCATCAATGGATTTACTCTCTTTGAAATTGGTTTTGTCCTTCAACTTTTTATAGGTTTCCTCGCCTATCCGTATCTCTCCTGGCTCAGAATATTTTTGCAAATGTCCGGCAATGTCCATAACTTCACTTACCAACTTTCCTTTCACTCGGGCCTCATCTACAAGACAAACACCAGTATTATTCCATCCTCACTATGATTGCTTTTCTAATCTATTGTTGAAAATTAAATATTGTGTCCCCAGAATATAATTAACGAGTGAATATTAGGAGGAAATTCTTTGCCATTAGTTTTATCTTTTATTTTCTTAAGTTTCTTCTAACAACATTACTCGAAAACCTGCCTGTTGAAAATGTTCATCTGTTGTTAACGCTTCAGTTAAACCGTAGTCTTCCATGACAATAAATGAAATACAGTCAGTCAATCCCCATTCCTTATCTTTCCAGCAATTCTAATTATGAAAATGTGTAAGCAAGGAGAAAGGGAGAAGGTGGAGAACCGGAGAAAAAGAATTAAGAGAAGGCTTAAAATTCTTCCCCAATTCTCCCTTTTCTCCACTTCTCCTTATCTTACACTTCACTTAGCTAACAGTTATCCTTGTTTTTGCTTAGGCGTACCATACAGGTAATGATCATGTTCTTCTGACCAATCTGATGGGCCTTCAACCTTTCCAGCAAGGTCACTAAGAACACTCCACAGATTCTGGCTTTCTAACGAATCCTTCTTGTTGACGGTTACAATATAGGAGGTGTCGGGTTCTAAATCTACTGTCTCTTCGGGTCGTAGCACTTTACCATCAAAGACTGCATGTAATGTTTTCGTCATTTTTTATTCCTCCAATAAGATTAAGCTAAATCCGCAATCCTTTAGATTGCGCAAATTTTCACAAATTTTGATAAAGATAAGTTCTGACTCCATCAATGGATTTACTCTCTTTGAAATTGGTTTTGTCTTGTAGCTTTTTATAAGTTTCCTCGCCTATCCGTATCTCTCCTGGCTCAGAATATTTTTGCAAATGGCCGGCAATGTCCATAACGGCTTGCGGATAAAAGAAGTTGCCGAGAAAGACAAAGTAAAACGAAGTCTTTTATCCGCTACTGGATGAAGTGGCAACCGTTCTTGGTCTAAATTCAATTCCTATTTTTTCTTTTAGATAATCCTTTAGCACGAATACTTCAATTTTTTTATAACTTGCAGGGTCGTCTAAAAAATACTTAGTATATTTATCCTTATTGTTCGGGTCAGAAGCAGAGATAATTTTCATCGTTCTTTCTTTTCTGGATACATCTACGATAGCTCCTCCATCTAAAATATCAGTATCCCAACAAACAATACTTTTTAAATATTCAAAAGAATGGTTGAGTGGAGAGGTTAATTTTCCTTTAAATTCTACATAATGTAGGTGGGATTTATCTATGCTAAGACCTGAAGGTTCTCTTGCTATCACATCAATCCCAAAATGAGTATCATAATCAACTATTTCAAATGGAAATAGATCTGGTTTTAGAACTTTTAAGATTAAAAATAAAGAGTATACACCTTGTTCGGAAGGATACTTGTTTTCTTTTATGGGCTCAATAAGAGTATGGCCTTGATATTCAGCAACTTTTACTTTTTGGCTTCTTTTTATTCGCTTCTCATAATCTTTTTTCTCCTTTTCTTTAGTTAACTCACCAGAAGCCTCTTGCTCCAACCACTCCAAACTGTCCCAATCGTCACTATCAGTTATTTCATTATATATTTTTCTTACCTCTGTTTCTATATCTTTCATTATCTCAGAAGGGGTATTCTCGACAGAAGCACGATTGGCAGTTAATCTAAATCCCTGAAAATTGAAGAATGCATGAAATCTGACATATTCAGTACCTTTGGTTACAATCCATTCGATTTTCCGTTGTATGGGGATGTAGTCTTTACATACCCATAAACCGTACCTTTCAGCTACCGCATAAGCACCTTCTGGAGCTACATATCCTTGTCTACGTAACATCGGGTTAGATTCTCTTTTTATCGCATCTCCCTCTACATAAAAAATAGCTTGATATTTTTTGTCTGGGAAATTGGGAAGATACCCTTCCTTTTTCCACTTTCTGACATAATATTTAGGTGCAGACATTCCTTTCTCATCAAATAGTTTCTCTACATTTTTATTCTCTTCTGGAAACATGTGGCCGAAACTCAATTCCTCCTCTTCAGATTTATCAACACCTTTAAGAAATAATTTCTTATCTTCGTTTTTAGATATACCAAATTCCTTTTCTGGTGAGCCAAATTTAGTAGACCATAGAATATAATCTTTTAATCTTTCATGTGTGAATTTATCTCGCCTGTTGTTATTGTAACCTTTAACCCATATTTTTGTCCCCTTCCAGTTTCCTGAATTATCTTTCTCATCTACCTGAACCTCTGGTATTTTATCGTCATGCAAATTCCTAATGGGGTCTTTCATAGTAGCTTTATAAATCAGATGATTTTCTCCTTTTGATGTTTCCACCTCTATTTCTTTGCTGTTAAAATATACTTTTGTGCCATGTCCTTTCTCCCCTATACTTTCTGGATCTTCTCGTGTAGTAGAGTTTCCTAAATCAAAAAAAGCTTGCATCTCTTTTTTGTCCATTCCATGCCCATCATCCTCTATAAATATTATAAAAACATCTTCACCATATTCTTTTTCTACATAAAACTTAAACCGCATAAAATTGGCATTAGCATCAAACGAATTACTGATGGCCTCCCTAACTAATTCTAATGGATTAGCAAAATCGTTTGCTATCTCCAAGAATTCTCGGGGTCCATCTACTTTTGGCTCAATAACAAAGTTTGACATTTTATTCCTCCTTTCTCAAACGTTGAGGCTCAATCAAATCCGCAATCTCAAAAACCTCCAACGGTTCTACATTACTAATCTTCATTATTCTTATCCATCTTTCTTCTTAAACATCTCCTTTATCTCCTTTTTGCCCTTAAGTATCTGCGGCAATATCGAGAGTTTTCCCTTCTTAAACATCTCCTTGCCTAATTTTATATCCTGAAAGAGGCTACCACTCTTTAACTTATAAAGCCCAATCAACTCAAGCTCGCATACCCGTCCCCATCTTTTGATACTATTAAGAAATAACTGATGGAATATTGTTATATTCGGCTGACTTGATACCTTTTCCTTTACCGCCAGTTGACGCAAGGTATCCATAAGATGGGGTATGTCTATCTTCATCGGGCATCTGGTAACGCAGGTCTGACACCCAACACACAACCAGATAGTAGCTGAACTCAGCACCTTTTTCCTATCTCCCATTTGGATTAAACGATTTATCTGATTTGGCTTATAATCCATCCAGGAGGCAAGAGGACAACCAGCCGTGCATTTCAGGCACTGAAGGCACTTGCCTATAGATTCTATAATATATTTTTTGTCCATAGGCTATAGTGTATAAAAATAAGAATGGACGGGTCAAGAAAAATAGGACAAACAAGGCTGATTTATGCCTTCCTCTACACCATTGGCTCCATCTTTAAGGCTGGATGGCTGACCCTTTCTAAATAAGTCAGAACCTCTTCCTGGGTAAGAGCAGTTGTCTCATCAGCAATCATATCACAGAAACCTTCTACACCCAATTCTTTTGCCCTTTCATCAATCCTTGCCCTTAATTGTTCTTTCAGGTTTTTGGGCATCCAGGTAAGCCTCAATATACCACCATCAGCAGAGATGAATTTCTTAGAGCCAATATAAAACTTGGAATGGCCTATAAATCCAGGTGTCTGCAAGCCTCCACCTACAGAGCCAGCCAAAGTGGAAAACTTCATTCCACAGGGAGTCATCATTGTAGAATCCCTGTCAACAACCATAATTCCATTAGCTAAAGGCAAAAGTGCAGAGATACATTCAAAACAACCGCAAGAGGTCATAACATCCTCCAGCATTGTATAGGCATTCATTCTCTCTATCTTATTCTGAGAGAGGAGATAGACAGCTTCATTTATCCCCTTCCATTGCCCCTTCTTTTCGTCTATTGCCTCACCCTTCTTGACAGGTTTATTGGCTCCATAAGGGTCTATCTCATAAGATGCCTTGCAATCAAGCCAGCTATAGGCTCCGCATAAACCCGGTCTTTCAGGCGTGACAACGCAGACATGGGTCGGAGCAAAGGATTGGCAAAGGGTGCAGGAATAGAATATATCCACACCCTCATCTGTCATTCCAGCAGTCCTCTCATCCCTTGCCAGATAGCTTGCTTTAGCCTCAGCCAACAGTTCTTTTACCTCATCTTCTTTTGTATAAATCTTTATAGCCACCTTATCCACTATACTTGAATAAGCCTCGTGGTATTTGGCATGGATAATATTTCCAAAGTGTTTGAGCCTGAAACCCTTGTCATAGGCAGACTTGCTTATTCTTATCCAGTTTCCATCCCGCTGTCCTGCATGCCAAATACCTTGAGCTTCATTGATGAGCTTATGTATCTGTCGCTCTAATATTGGCTCAAAATCCTTCTGAAACCTTGCCCCAGCCACCTCTATCACCAGACCAAGGGCCAGGCTTTCACCCTCTATCTCATCTAAATCAGGACCTATTACCTCTATCTTGCCATCCTCTATGCTTTCAGAAGGCCTCATTACTGTATATTCAAAAGAGGGTTTGCCGGTTCTAAAACCAGACACCTCAAGAAAGACATCCTCTTTCCGTATCCTTTCACCCTCAAAGGCAGGGGCATAGGAGACAGGTATATCTATCTTGGTATGGACTACCTTTAGCCCTCTAACCTGTAAAGCCTTTTCCACTATCTCTGCGTGAGGAATATTTGGGACTACATGCTCATAGAGGCATATTCCCCTTGGATAGATAGTTGGTATATCTGTATCAGCTATGGTTGGAAAGCCATAGTTGATTGCCCCGGCAGCTGTGGCATACCATTCATCTGTAACCTCACCAAAGGCTAAGACAAAGGCAAAGACTCGGTGACGATTATACATCAAAATTCTCTTGGCATCGCCTGGTTTGACACCACCAAAAGACATAGCTGCTCTGGCGGCAAAACCAAGGGCAAAGACAGCCGCAGTAATATCTGGTCCAAAGGGCACAAGCCTTGTCTCCCAGCCCATCTGGACATTCTTTTCTTTTAGCTGTTCAGCCATTCTTTTACCATTATGCTCAGCACACATAAAGACATAAAGGCTTTTTTCCTGAAGCTCATGGGCTATTTTTGCCGCAGTATCTGCATCAGGAAGCGAGCCAACACAAGCCGCAAATCCAGGGGCTGTGCCATCTACAAATTCAATTCCTCTCTCACGCAATATCTTATCATCAGCCGCACCAATCCAAAGATGCTCTTCATCCGGTGATGGGGCTATTAGATAAGGGATGGGCTGGTCAAGATACTTTAATGCCTCAATTATCTCCTCAGCAAACAGGGTAGCCATACCAGCATCCAATGTGCCACCCAAATATGGTAACCAGACATTCTCTGTAGGATGTGGAGGCAAGAGATTCTTTGCCTCTTCAATAACCTGCTCCATATCCCCTAATTTCTTTACTTTTATCCCGGTCATCCCATAGATAATAGGCAAATAATAGCCTGTATTAGGGAATTCCACGAGCCTTTCCTTGCCAAACTTTTTAGTGGCTTCCTTAAGCTCTTTTTCTGCCCGCTCAACTAACTTATACCCACCCCTGATTGCTGCTGATGCAATTATCTTTGACATATTTTCTACCTCCTACAGTTTTTTATAACTGTTCAGCCGAAAGCTTTCAGCTATCAGTTTTTGTAATGAAACCTATGTACCTTCAGAACATACATTCCTGCCTATGCGTAGCACTTTAGACAGGTATATCTCGAAAACTCTAAACATCTCCTTCTCCATCTGACCGCTGACGATTGAAAGTTGGTAACTATTTAGCCAGGTGAAGCAACAACTAAGTAAAAAGGGAATTCAATGTAAAATTATCAATTAGCAATTATCAATTAACATTTGAAGAAGAGGAGTAATTTTGAATTGATAGTTGTTAGTTTTGCATTTTGCATTGAATTTTTCCCTCACCGATAGAGATTATTGCTTCATAATGGCTAAAGTGTTACGAAAGTTGAACGCTTACCTATAGTTTAAGAAGAGCTGTCCCCAGCCAGTCTTTTGCATCTCTCTTACCCTTTTTTTTCCAACGAATGGATACCAGTAAAGGTCATGGTAAAGTTTTGAAGCAAGAAATGACCAGGGGACTATTGGTGTTCTGAGCAAGAGGTGTTCAAAAGGCTTAAGGAAACCGTGATATATTGCCTTTTGACCCTTGCTAGCCAGGGTGTCGCCCCACTTAAATCTAAAGTTGACTCCTGATATATCCTCACCAACTATTTCTATCTCTCTCGGATCGCCTGAGCCAAGCCCTTTTTCATGGGCTAAACGGATAAACTTTAAGGATAGCGGGTCAAACCCCTGCATCTTAGCAGAAATAGCATCAATAGCAACCTGGTCTTGACTGGCCAGGATATAATTCTTCACATGGGGAATCATACACCGAGGGCCAGGCCCTTCTCCAGCAAAGGTTGCATCCATAACTGCAAAGACCCCAGCATGAAGTTCCTTTTGAATAGTCAAGAGGTCAACCAGGGTTTCATGAATAACACCGTGAGTCCAGTGTCTGTTTTCAGAAAGGAGTCCGCCAAAAGCGTTTTTCATCGCACCAGTAATAGTGGTAAAAACATGGGTCTTCATTGTCGGAAGCTGAATAATGGATTTTCCAAAAAAGGTCTTAGGAACAAGAATCCCTTTGGGAAAGACCCTGTCTAAGACAAGCATCCTGCCTTTTGGCTCATACCTTTCCCATTGGACACCTTCCTCATTCAGATAGACCATAGGGATTCCATATTTGTCTGTTACCAACTTATGTTTATTGTGCACCTCACCTACCCTATCACTTACAACTACGGTTTTGTTGTGGGTGCCAATGATACTCTCCTTTGGATACCCTGCTACAAGGAGTGTCTTTATCACCCCTTCCAATTGCCAGGGTGTGGTTGAACAAGCAGGATACCAGTGGTGCCAGGATATATTTATCTTAAGGAGAGTAGCTGTATCCTTTGGCAAAACCTTCTCAAATTCTGCCAGTTTAAGCAGTCTCTCATAATCCTCAAGCACAGTTTCAGGGCTTGTCAGCAAAACAGCAACTTTACTCATATAATGTTATTGGTAACACTTATTGATAGAACCAGTAATGTGTGGTAAAATAGCTTACCTGATGCTTGTCAACAACCTCTAATCTTATCTTTGTCTTTTCAGAAGTGATATAGGAGCCAGGAATCTTTACCATTGGTTCATGCCATAAGGATGTCTCATGGCTTCCCTTAAGATTTCGCCACCACTCTCGCGCCTGGCCATTTATATAGAGACCAAGACTAAATGGAGCAGTTGTCCTGGCAACTATGATGAGGTCTTTATTTGGAATGGTCTTTATGGTAAACTCTTCACCGCCAGTGAGAACCCTTCCTGCATCTGCCACAATCCTTTCTGGCTCTTCCTGATACGAGGCTAATGTAACAAATGTCCTCTTGCTAAGACCTGGTTCTGCTGTCCAGCTTTTGTGGTTATGCCTCTTTTCATCCTCAACATCTGCGATATCTATCCTATCAGAAAGCAATAGTTTCCCAATCGTTTCCTTCGTAAATGAAAGCTGAATATTATCGCCTGTGTTCATATACCTGAAGTTTGCCTTATAAACCTTCATTGGCTCAGAGCCTGCTCCAGCTACAGTTGGCTCAGAAAGGCCAAAAGAGGCTTTTTCCTCACCGAGGACATAGTCTGGAAAGGCAAACCAGGAGGGATAAATGATAAAATAGTCGGGTTTTCTTTCAAGTTTTTCAACTGTCTCATAGAGAGAGCCATTTCCATCTCCAGCATGTGTTCCTGACCTTACTATCTTTGGATAGCAAAGCCCGACCAGGTCAATACAATATCTCTGGCTGAGATACTTTATTGCACCAGCATCATTTAGGGCTATTGCTGCATCCTCTGGTATATTCTTTTCTATCCATCTGGCAATAGTGATCTGCTGAAGATGAATATCCTTACAGTTTTTGCCAAAGGCGATGCCAAAATAAATGGCAGTAAGAAAAGAAAAGAGAACAAAAAAGATGGAGATTCCCAAAAAGCCTTCTTTTTGAAGTGTCTGGCTCAATTGATGGACTCCAACTGCCACCATGATTAAAAACAGGGGATAGTAAGGGATGATGTATCTATGCCAATGAATATTATCAGGCTTTGAAAGGGATGCAACAAAGATTCCAACAAAGAACCACAAGAAACCGAGAGAGTATGCACCCAGCCTTCTTTTAATCACCTCTCCTGTTGCTTGGGGAAATATAGCGAATATAAAGAAAAGAAGGCTAAAGGGTGCGATATAGACCGCAGGATAGCCTGAGTTGGCATTCAGAACACCAATATAATCCCCAGAAAATCCAGCAAAGACCTCTTTCAATAAGAAGAAGAAGTATCTGATGCCTGTAGCCAGACAATCTAAGACAGAGCTATGGCCTGTAGCGAATTGCGATTTTGAGGCTATGGTGTTGAAGCTTATTGAGCCTGTGAGAATAAGGTTTAGTAATAACCAGAGGATGCCAGAAAGAACAGGAACTGCCGAAAGAATAGATTGAATAAAAGGCAGCCTCTCATTTTTAGGCTTAATCAACTGATTGACAAAGATTAGAGAGAAGAGGATGATGGAGGCAATAAACCCCTCGGGTCTGGTGATAGAAAGGAGAGAGCCAGCTATGGCTATAGGAAAGAGGTTCTTCTTCTCATAAAAGGCAATAACTGTCCAGAATGTTAAAACCAACATAAAACCAAATAGCCCTGTGTCCATTCCAGAGAAGGTTGCCCAAATGAAAGGACCACTTAAAATAACAAGAAGCATAGAGATAACTCCCACAATATGAGAGACTAACTGTTTTCCAATAAGATAGGCAAAGAATCCAGTTCCAATAAGTGTTAAAAGGGAAAGGAATAAAGAGTACTTAATTATACTTAAGCCATCAAATCCCAATATGAAGCCAGGGACAAGCAAAAGTGTGTAAAGGAGGGAGGTTACACCTGTGGTTGGAGTATCTCCTGTGTTATACTGAAAAGCAAGGCCTGCGGCAAACTGTTTGGCATACTGAAAAAAGATGAAGGAGTCATCTAATGGAAGGGAGAGACCTCCTTCCGTATAGTATCGCATTGAGGCAATATATAGCCCGGAGATTATGGCACAAATAAAGAGTAGGGGGAGAACAACCCAAGTGATTTCACCCTTCTTTTTCTTTTCTTTCATTTCTGGTGTCAATTTTAAGGTTCTTCTTTCTTTCTTGTCAATTGAAAAGATTGGTAACTGTTACGATTTTTTTTGACAAGATAAGGGTTTTCCATTTAGACTTCACAAGGAATGAAGATAGGATTGATTGGATATGGGACTATCGGGTGTGGGGTAGCAGAATTGCTGCTTGAAAAAAGAAGGCATCCAAACCTTGAATTGGTAAAGATTGCTGATATTGACCTTGAAAGAAAAAGGGATTTTATGCCAGATAAAAGTCTCTTTACTACTGATGCTTTTGAGATACTAAATGACCCGGAGATAGATACAGTTATTGAGCTTATGGGTGGCATAGAGCCTGCCAGGAGCTATATCCTTTCTGCCTTTGCCAATGGAAAGGATGTGGTCACCGCAAATAAAGCCCTTCTTTCTTCTTGCTGGAAAGAGATTATGGAAAAGGCAAATTCCTGCAAAAGAAGAATAAGGTTTGAGGCAAGCGTTGCCGGCGGAATTCCTTTGCTTTCTGCTGTTTTCTCAGGGCTTGGCGCCAATAAGATAGAGGCTGTCTATGGCATCATAAATGGCACAACAAATTACATTCTGACCCGCATGGAAAAGACCAAAGAGAGCTTTTCCAATGCCTTAGCTGAGGCTCAGAAAAAGGGTTATGCTGAGGCTTGTCCTTCCTTTGATATTGATGGGATAGACACAGCCCACAAAATAGCCATTTTAGCCTCCTTATGCTTTGGAAAGACAAGTCCTGTTTCATCTATCTATACAGAAGGGATAAGGAGGATCACCCATTTTGACATATCTTGTGCAGCAGAGCTTGGATACTCAATAAAGCTTCTTGGAATATCAAGGATGGATAAAGATAGGCTGAGCATCCGTGTTCATCCCACAATGCTGAAAAAAGAGCATATGCTCTCTTCTGTTTCGGATGTCTATAATGCTGTTTATATCAAACCTGACCTGACAGGACCCCTTCTCTTCTTTGGCCGGGGCGCTGGAAGATACCCTACTGCCTCAGCTATCTATGCTGACCTTTTGGCGCTCAAGAGGGGTGAAGAGTTTTGTATTCCCGAGGTAGAGATGGTGGAACCGATTAATATTACTGAGATAACTTCAAAATACTATATCAGGGTTCAGGCAGAGGATATGCCAGGGGTTTTGGCAATGATCTCCGGGGTATTGGCAGAGAATAATGTCAGCATTGCCTCTTGTATTCAGAAAGAAAGGGGGAAGGCTGTGCCAATTATAATGATCACCCATGAAGCAAGGGAGGGAGCCATAGTCTCCTCCCTTTCTAAGATAGATAAAAGCCCATTTATAAAGGAAGAGAGCCTCAAAATAAGGATAGAAGAGATTTAACTCAACTTTGGCAAAAATCCAATTAGCTTAAGAAAACCTCAGATTTTACGGGTTTTATACAAAATTTGCCAAAGTTGACAATAGACATGAGAAGATAGTCAAGATTCTCAAGGCAGCCGGGGCAAAGGAATAGTAATAAGGTCAAACCTTGATTATGGAATTCACTTAAAATGACAAATTGCCTTTAATATGTGGTTAGGCAAAATATACTCCGTTCTCTTATTTGTTATTTCGTAACAAAGAAAGGGGACGCAACTTTTTTATTTAATATATTGATTTTAGAGTAAAACTTAAAAACAATAAAAAGGCTGTTAATGGACGGTCAGAGCTTATAAAGTTTTTGGTAAGACCTGTTGCTTTCTCGGTATAATAATGATATGAAGGTTATTCTTGGTCTTCTTTTGCTCATATTTAATCTTGGCTATGCCAACAACTATCCAAAGAGGATAATCTCCTTAAGCACAACCGCAACAGAGGAGCTATATATCCTTGGGGTAGAAGATAGATTAGTTGGTTGCACCATATATTGTAATAGACCAAAAGAGGCAGAGAAGAAGGAGAAGGTAGGGACAGTGATGAAGGTGGATTTAGAGAGGGTAATATCCCTGAAACCTGACCTGATTATAGCCTCAGGCCTATCTGACCCAAAGCAGATGGAGAAGCTAAAATCTTTGGGGATAAATATTAGTTATTTTTCTGCACCTATCTCTTTTTCGCAATTGTGTGATGATTTCATCAGATTGGGATGCCTTGTTGGAAAGGAGGAGAAGGCTAAAAAAATGGTAAACAAGGCAAAGAAGAAAGTGGAAAAGATAAGGAAAAAGACAGGGGTTCTACCCAAACCAAAGGTATTTATGCAAATAGGTGCGAAGCCTTTATGGACTGTGCCAGGAAATACCCTGCAGGATGACTTTATTCAATTTTCTGGTGGAATAAATATTGCCAGAGAAGCAAAGACAGGCCAATACAGCCTTGAAGAGGTTTTTGTGCAGAACCCTGATGTAATCATCATTATAGAGATGGGGACACTCGGAGAAGAAGAAAAGAAGAACTGGCAGAGGTTTTCCATATTAAATGCAGTCAAGAGGAACAAAATCTATTATTTGGATGCTTCCAATCTCTGCAGCCCCACACCCCTCAATTTTCCTGCTACCTTAGAAGAGATAGCAAAGATTCTGCATAAATAGACTCAATATGGTAAATGTTTAGACAGGATGAAAAGATGAGAAACTGTCTGTAAAATGAAAAATGAAGCAACATTTTACTTGAAGCAATCGCATTGTAATGCCTCAGTTATCAGTTGAAAAATGTGTTTAAGGAGAAGGGGAAAGGGAGAAAAAGAAAGAATTGGAGAAAATTTCAAAGTATTATAAAGTATTGTTTTTGATAGATGTTTTCCCCTATTCTCCATAATTCCCCTTTTCTCCTTTTTACTCTATCTCTATAATTCACTATCTTTTTATCCACCGAGTAACTGAGGCATTACATCGCATTCCTTTTCTCTATTGACACGGGGATTTGTCTTCAAGTATAATTTGCCCTAATGGATATAGCTAACTTAAAAGCAAAGGCAAAGGCAACAAGAAGGCTTATTATTGAAATGCTTGCAGAAGCTGGGTCTGGCCATCCAGGTGGTTCTCTCTCTTGTGTTGAGATAATTACCTGCCTTTATTTTCATATAATGCGTCATAGACCAGAGGAGCCAGATTGGCCTGACAGAGACAGATTTATCCTTTCAAAGGGTCATTCTTGCCCAACCTTATATTCTGCCCTTGCCTTGAGCGGATATTTTGACCTTAGCCACCTAAAAACCCTTAGAAAATTGGGAAGTATCCTTCAGGGACATCCGGATATGCTCACCACACCAGGGATTGAGGTCTCAACAGGTTCTCTTGGTCAAGGCTTTTCTATTGCAGGAGGTATGGCCCTTTCAGCCAGGATAGACAAAAAGCCTTCTCGCATTTATGTCTTGCTTGGTGATGGAGAGATGCAAGAGGGTCAGGTTTGGGAGGCGGCAATGTCTGCTGCCCATTATAGGCTCTCCAATCTTACTGCCTTCTTAGATTATAACAGGCTTCAGATAGATGGAAGGGTGGAGGATATAATGGCAGTTGAGCCAGTGAGGCTAAAGTGGGAATCCTTTGGCTGGGATGTTGCAGAGATAGACGGTCATAATATCCTTGAGATTATTGATGCTTGTGAGAAGGCAAAGTCATCATCCAAACCAAGTATGATTATAGCCAATACCATAAAAGGAAAGGGTGTTTCATTTATGGAAGGAAAGGTTGAGTGGCACGGTGTTGCCCCAACAAAAGAAGAGGCAGAAAAGGCACTTTTGGAGATAGAAATATGACTATAATCGTCCAAAAGGAAATAAAACTATGATTGAAAATACTATGCTAAAAAAACAAATAAAACAGACAACAATGTTTGGAACATATGAGTTTCCATCTTATGAAGAAATAATGGAGGCTTATGCTAAAGAATTCGCAAATTATGTCCTTCCCAAAGGGGATACCATATTTGGTTTTTGGATGCAAACCTTAGCTGATATGGAGTTTTTAGATTTGGAATTACAAGGTTTAACTGACGAATACAAAATTGACCCAGTAAATAGAGTGGTTAATTTCAAAGGTGATGAGGAATTTATAAGGTTAAGAATTGCCCACCTTGAAAAAGTTAAAGGGAAAACAACTCTTTATACTGATTTGGTGGATAAATTTGGCGATACCAATGCGTATGCATTTCATAATCTTTACCCATATAAAGGCAAGTTTTATCCAAGAGTTGTGCGGACTTTAATAAATACCTTCAAATTAAAGCAGGGTTCGCTACTTCTTGACCCTTTTAATGGCTCTGGAACTACCACACATGAGGCTTCTCTTATGGGAATTAAAAGTGTAGGCATTGATGTTACTCCGATGGGGATTGTTTTATCCGAACTAAAAAATGATTTACTTTTTATTGATGAGCGGAAGCCAAGTTTTACAAATAAGGAATTACAAGATATTGTACAGACGATAGAAGACAACAAATGGGAACATCCTGACCCTTTAATTCATAAGTTAATGTTGGCAGTATATTTTGATACGCTTGATGCCTTTGTAAGGACTTCTAGATATAACAGAAAAGGGAAGGTAGGTCTCTTTATTGAAAAATTAAATTACATAAGAGACTGCTATAAAAAGATTATGGAGATTAAAGAAAAATATGGACTTAAATTCGAACCTGCCAAAATCATAGAAGGGGATATACTTGAACTTAAAAATATGAGTGAAATAGAAGAAAAATTTGATGCTTGCATTACAAGTCCACCTTATTATTTTTCAATAGACTATGTAGGGAAAGATAAGATTGCCTATGATTATTTAGGTGCAGATATGAAAAAGATTGAATCAAAATATTTGGGAATGAAAAATGGAAACCCAAGAGGTAACTACAGTGGATTGCCTACAAAAGTTGCTATGTATTATGAGGACTTAAAAGAATCTATAAAAAATATCTTCTGGTCATTGAAATCTGGAGGTAAGTTGGCAATCATAATTGGAGATAGCACTGTTAGCGGTAAAAAAATCCCGACAACTATGACAACGAAGAAGTTTTGTGAGGAAGCGGGTTTTAAGTTTGAAAAGCTAATATTTAACCCTCTCTTAGGAGCTCGCAATAGAGCAATAAGAGGAGAAAGCGTGATAATTTGTGAAAAGGGGAAATAATATGATTACAAAAAGGAATCTTCTTTGTGTAAAAGTAAAAGAAAAATTAGACCTTGGGCGGATATTACTTTATGAACCATATAAAAATATTTTAGTGAATTTTAGGGAGTTATGCATTGATATTGATGCAAAGGATTTTGACCCCGTTGCCAAAGTTTACGATGGGCTATTGAGTGCCCCTTCTGAAATTAGAGAATATTATGAGGCTTTATTAGGTGTTACCTCTTATTATCATCACAGTCAAGGGGGTAGAGGGAAATATATTGAGAAGAAAATAGCCTCGTCTTTTGAAACTTGCTCTCTTGATATAGAACTTAGTAAATTTCCATTTTGGTTGGAATATCCATCTCTTCATAAAAAGAAAGGAATCTTTACTCAGCAAGGTTTGTCATCAAACGAGAAGAAAATTTTAAGGACAATTGAATGGGATTGGTTAAGTGATAGAGAGGTAAATGCCGATGTAGGAAGCATTATACAAGATGAGAAAGCGATGGTGTTGGTTGAACTTAAAAACAGAGTGGACACAGGGGGAACTGCTGGAAGGCGAGAAATCTGGACCTCTGAAAAGTTTGGAATTTTTGTAGAGTATTTGAAGTCTAATAAGAAGTTGTTTAAAAAAAAGTCACAAAGAATTTTCTTTGGCAGAATTGCTTGAGAGTTTTGGTATTGAAAACTTTGAGATATATATCGGTGTCTTGTTTGATACAGGTGATAATCCCGCAACAGTTCAGAGCGATAAAACTAATGGGTTTTATTCTTCAAGCAAGCAAGGTTTTGAATACTTGCAAAATCTGGTAAAGCAAAGTTCAACAATAAAGATAATCAATGAAGATACTGAGAACCTGCAGATGGAACTCAATTTAAGTTATTCAAGCCTGAAAGTAAAGATAGGTGCTTTATACGGAAATGATATTACTTTTTTTGAAGATAAAATATTACCTGCTGGAAAAAATAAGACGGTGTATTTAGCAGATGTAATTCAAGTTTTATGCTTAGCGGAGGCCTAATGTTTTTACAAGGAATAATTTTGCCAATGATAAAGAGCGATAAACAGAGGCTAAAGTGGGAATCCTTACTATAAAGGGGAAAGGCGTCTCATTTATGGAAGGAAAGGTTGAGTGGCACGGTGTTGCCCCAACAAAAGAAGAGG
>JASEHO010000109.1 GCA_030018505.1 bacterium | reverse complement strand
CAATTTGCTAGTGAAATTTCTTATTATCCTTTCGGACACTACCTGAACGGTTACTATAAACCATAAACCTCTTCATCCTTTCAAGGTCAGAAGCAATACTTCCGTCTATCCTTTTATCGCCGATAGCAAGAACCCCTCCTCCTATTATCCTTGGGTCTATCTCTACCTTTAATAAGACCTTACACCCCAAAACATCTTCGATTTTCTTTGTCAACCTTGCACAGACTTCATTATTAGGTTTTATAGCTACCGTAAATATGACTATCCTTCTATTCTGCTCTTTGTTCACCAAATATGAGAAGCTCTCAGAGATCTGCTCTATCAAAAAGAGCCTCTGCCTTTCTAAAAGAAGAAAGAGAAGGGAGAAGGAGTCCTTGCCTATCTCGGCAAATATCTCCTTAAACAACCTTCTCTTTTCAGAAGAAGCAACATCAGGGGAAGAGAGCAATCTCCATACATTAGGATGCCTTGAGAACACCTCCACAATCACCTTTAACTCCCTCTCTTGCTCTTCTGTTCGGCCTCTTTGTTTGGCAACCATAAATAGAGCCCGAGCATACCTCTTTGACGCCGGGTCCTGTTTGCTTCTCAAGATATATCCTCCGTAGAAACCCTCTCAGCAAACTCATTTATCAGCCTCTGTGCCCTCTCCTCGTTTAGCTCTTCTTTGATAATCTTCCTGGAAATGGCGATAGTTATATCTGTTACACCCTTTTTGATCTCTAAGACTGCCTCATCTTTCTTCTTCTCAATCTCCAGGCCTGCTTTCTTTACCAGACCATCTGCCTCTGACTTTGCCTTAGCGATAATCTCATTCTTTTTCTCCTCTCCATCTTTTATTGCCCCATCCAAGAGAATCTTTGTTTTATTTTCAGTAGATTTCAGCCTTTCTCTTGCCTCCTCTATCAGCTTAGAGCTCTCCTCCTGCTCTTTTTTTACGAGGGCAAAGGATTCATCAATCTGAACCCTTCTCTTTTCAAGAAAAAGGGCAATTGGACCAAAGAAAAATTTTGACAGAACAAGCATCAAGACAAGAAAACTTGTCAGTTGAACCAGGATTATCCAGCCGTTAATCTCAATCATTTTTTTTAGTCTATAGTCTATAGTTTATAGTCTATAGATAAAACTAACTATTAACTCTACACTCTTAACTATACACTTTTTAGTGGGCTAATAGCTTATCCAAAAGTGGCTTGGCAAAGAGAAATATCTCTAACATAGAGATGAGCAGAACATAGAGGACAAGCGACTCCATAAAGGCAAGCCCAATGATGAGCAATGTCTGAATCTTAGAAGATGCCTCAGGCTGTCTGGCTATACCCTCAACTGCCTTTGCTGTAGCTATCCCCTGACCTATAGCCGCACCAAGAGCGGCAATTGCCAACCCAAACCCTCCTGTTATCAAACCCGCAACTAAAGCTTCCATATCTCCTCCTTTTTTAAGTTTGTTTTATTGTATTCTTTGACTAAAAAATAAGCAACAGAAATTATAGATGCTTAGTAATGCCTCAGTTACTCGGTGGATAAAAAGATAGTGAATTATAGAAATAAAAAGGAGAAAAGGGGAATTATGGAGAATAGGGGAAAGCATCTATCAAAAACAATACTTTATAATACTTTGAAATTTTCTCCAATTCTTTCTTTTTCTCCCTTTCCCCTTCTCCTTAAACACATTTTTCAACTGATAACTGAGGGGTTACAATGCTTATAGCAAAATAAATTTCACAAAGCCATTGTTGTGGTAACAATCTCAGCAATCTCTGAGGTTATGCTTGCCTGTCTTGCCCGATTAAAGGTGAGGATAAGCTCTTTGATTCTCTCCTTGGCATTAGTTGTGGCTTGTTCCATAGCAGTCATTCTGGCGGCGTGTTCTGCAGCAGCAGACTCAAGGAGAATACGGTATATCTGATAGTTAAAATGAGCAGGGAGAAGAGAGTCTAAGATATCTGTTGCCGATGGCTCATAGATATAATCGGCAGTAAATTTAGAGGCAGGCTTTTTTGGAATAATTGGCAGGAGCTGTTCTGTAACCTGTTCTTGCCGAAAGACTGATTTGAACTCATTATAGACAACAACAAACCTATCAAACCTTTCATTTATATAATCTTTAACAAGCTCCTCTCCTATTATCTTGGCAAAATCAAAGGAGACCTTATCAGGAACCTGATGCTCTTTAACTATTGGATAATCTTTATCTACTTTTCCGAAATAAGAGATTGCCTTTTTCCCTATCAATACCAATCTTCTTTCTATATTCTCTTTTTCAAAATAGTCTTCTGCCTTTCTGATAATCTTTGAATTAAACCCACCACAAAGCCCCCTCTCTGAGGTGACGACCAAAACGAACTCCTTCTTTACCTTCCTCTCTAAAAGCAGGGGATGGCTTATCTCTGCCCTTAGCTTAATGTCTGTTATCATCTCATTTAATCTTCTGGCATAAGGCCTTAAACGGGTGATGGCAGATTCAGCTTTACTCAGCTTTGCTGCGGCAACAAGCATCATTGTTTTAGTTATATCCTGGATATTCTTTATTGACCCAACGCGAGTCTTTATATCCCGCACAGATTGCCCAGCCATATCTTTCCTCCTATCTTTTTAACTAACCCTTTCTAAAAGAAAACTTTATAAAGTATAGCTACAATAAAACCTTTTGTCCAGTTATACTGCTATTAGGACATTTCTATTTGGGTATTATAATGGTTAATATAAAAAATTGACAAAAGGGTTTGTAGTTTGCATACTACCATAAAAAGTATTAAAAGGAGGAAAAAATGGCATTTACAACAGAAAGTAAAAGAAACATCGTTGAAGGCTACAGGCTTCATGAAGCGGATACTGGCTCACCTGAGGTTCAGATAGCCTTGCTATCTGGAAGAATTACCTATCTCACCGAACATCTTAAGGTGCACTCAAAGGACTTCCATTCAAGGAGAGGGCTTCTCAAAATGGTTGGCTTGCGGAGGAGGCTCCTTAATTATGTGAACAAAAAGGAGAGCTCTCGGTATAAAGCAATTATTACTAAGTTGGGGATAAGAAGATGATAACAACTAATATTGAAGTAGAGGGACGAAAGATTACGATTGAATCCGGAAAATTAGCCAGGCAAGCAAATGGCGCAGTAACGGTTAAGTGTGGAGAGACAGTAGTTTTGGTTACTACAACCGCTAAAACACTTGATAGTGCCGGCGATGGTTTTCCATTGATGGTTGATTGGAGGGACAGGTTCTATGCCGCAGGAAAGTTTCCTGGTGGCTTCTTCAAAAGAGAAGGATCGCCAAGGGCATCTGAAATCATTTCTGCTCGGCTTACAGACCGCTCAATCAGGCCGCTCTTTTCTTCAGAATTACTGATTGACCTTTTCATTTATATAACTGTTCTCTCCATAGATGAGGAGAACGACCCGGATGTTTTGGGGATTATTGGAGCCTCAGCTGCCCTTACAGTCTCTGACATTCCCTTTGAAAATCCTGTTGCTGGTGTTCGGGTGGGAAAGATAGGAGAAAGGTTAATCCTCAATCCAACATTCGCAGAGCGTAAAGAGAGCAGTTTAGAGATAGTTGTTGCTGGTGGTAGAAATTTTATCACTATGGTTGAAGCAGGTGCCAATGAGGTTTCTGAAGACGATGTTTTAGGCGCCATAGATTTTGCTCAATCTGCTATAAACAAAATAGTTGAGGAGCAAGAAAGGATGAGGGAAGGAATAAGAAAGGCTGAGTGGCCAAGAGAAGAGAGCAATATAGAGCAAGAGCAGAAGGTGAGAGAAAAGGTTGGCTCAAGGCTCAAAGAGGCAAATCTTATTGATAACCAGCAAGAGAAAGAAAGGGTTATCTGTGCGTTGTATAAAGAGATAGAATCCGCTCTTTCTGAGGAGATACACAAAAAGAAGATATACTCCTTCTTTGAAAAGATGAAGAAGGAGACAATAAGAAAGGGAATAATTGATGGCCAGAAAAGATGGGATGGACGGTTTCCTGATGAGATACGGAATATTGCCTGTGAGACAGGGATTTTACCGAGAATTCATGGCTCTGCCCTATTTACCCGTGGCCAGACACAGTCTTTGGTTATCACTACCTTAGGTACGACTGAAGATGAACAGAGGATGGATGAGATTAAGGGCAAGTGGGTGAAGCGATTTATACTCCATTATAACTTTCCTCCATGGAGTACAGGCGAGGCAAAGTCAGCCAGGGCGCCAGGTAGAAGGGAGATAGGCCATGGTGCTTTAGCTGAAAGGGCTCTTGAGCCTGTGATTCCATCACAAGAAGATTTTCCTTATGCAATAAGGGTAGTCTCTGAGATATTGGAGTCAAATGGTTCTTCTTCAATGGCTTCTGTCTGTGGGGGAACACTCTCCCTTATGGATGCAGGCGTTCCCATCTTAAGACCAGTGGCTGGTGTAGCTATGGGGTTGGTAAAAGAGGAAGATAAATATGTTGTTATTGCTGATATAACTGGAAAAGAGGATCATATAGGCGATATGGACTTCAAGGTAGCCGGAACAGAAAAAGGGATAACTGCCCTGCAAATGGACATAAAGGTTTCTGGGCTTAATATAGAGATTATGAGAAATGCCCTGGCTAAAGCAAAGGAGGCAAGGTCGTATGTCCTGGCAAGGATGCTTTCGGCAATATCTGCCTCAAGAAAATCTGTCTCTCTGTATGCACCAAAGGTTCTTGTCTTTTCTATAAAACAGGATAGAATTAGGGACCTAATAGGCCCAGGTGGAAGGACAATAAAAAGCATCATTGAGGCTACTGGGGCAAAGGTCAATGTAACAGATGATGGCAAGGTAACCATTTTTCATACAGATGAAAAGAGGGTTGATCAGGCTTTTGATATGGCCAAATACTTTACTGAGGAAGCAGAGATAGGAAAGGTCTATAAAGGAAAGGTTATGCGGATTGTAGGGTTTGGTGCTTTTATTGAAATCCTGCCAGGACAAGAGGGCCTCCTTCATATCTCTGAGATTGCTTCATACAGAATAAATAGCGTTGAAGACTTTCTTAAAGAGGGTGATGAACCAAAGGTAAAGGTAATAAATATAGATTCTCACGGAAAGATAAGCCTGTCTATAAAGCAGATGTCACCAGAAGAAAGGTAATCATTCAGGGTAACCGTTCATGGAAAGGAGGGAAAGGACATAAAGGGGACGCAACCTTTTTTGTAACCGTTCAGGTAGTGTCCGAAAAAGGGGA
>JASEHO010000108.1 GCA_030018505.1 bacterium | reverse complement strand
ATTTTGAATTGATAGTTGTTAGTTTTGCATTTTACATTGAATTTTTCCCTCACCTTTTAGAGAGATTATTACTTCAAATGATTCAAGTGTTATCTTGACCTTAGCTACCACTCCTCTTCAAAATCCAGCTTATCAAGCTCTTCTTCGGGATATATCTCTTCTACATCATCTGTAATTGTCCCTGTGTTCGTTTCCGTCCCAAGGATAATATTTTCTGGAACAGGAAATGGCGTCTTTGGAAGCCCCTTTAATGCCTCTATCATAAAGTTTCTGAATATTGGAGCGGCAACGCTGCAGCCTGTTTGCTTCTCGCCAAGGCTTTTCCTCTTCTTATCATAACCTACCCAGACACCACAAACAAGATCAGGTGTATAACCAATAAACCAGGCATCTGCATAATCGTTTGTTGTGCCTGTCTTTCCAGCAATATCTCTGTCAAATACACCCCGCAGGACAGGATATGCTGTGCCCCTTGTTATCACCCCAGAGAGTGCAGAATTGACTAAATACGCTGTTTCGAGAGAAAGGACTGGCTCATAGAAAGGAACAGCCTCTTCTAAGATTGCCCCATCTTTGTCCTTTGCCTGCTGTATTCCATAAGGCTTTACCCTCATTCCAGAACTGGCAAAGACGCTATAGGCAGTAACCATTTCCATCAGACTCACCTCAGATGAGCCGAGGGCCAAAGATAGATATGGGTCAAGGGCTGACTCTATTCCGAGCCTATGGGCATATGCGATCACCTTTTCAGTCCCCAGCCTCTCCAAAATCTTTATGCTGACAATGTTTATGGATAGCTCAAGAGCCTTCCTCAAGGTTACTGCTCCATAGCGTCTCCCTCCATAATTCTGAGGCGTCCAGGGCTTTCCATCTGCTCCAGTATAGCTAATAGGCGCATCAACTATTGTCTCTTCTAATGTTGATCCAGAGTCAAAGGCTGTGGCATAGATTATCGGCTTAAAGGAAGAACCTGGCTGCCTTTTTGTTTGATATGTCCTGTTCAATTGATTCTTGACACAAAAACCAGAGCCACCAACCATAGCTTTTATTTTGCCTGTCCTCGGGTCAATGGCCAGCAGACTGCCCTCTATCCTCTCTTTTTTTCCGCTATTAAGCCTTTCCAAAGCTGAATACAATGCCTTTTCTGCAGCCTGTTGCATCTTAAAATCTAATGTTGTCTCTATCTCGAGCCCTCCTTGGTAGATAAGATCAGCTCCATAATCCCTCTCTAAGATTGTGCGAAGATACTCAATAAAGTATGGTGCTTTATTGATAGTCACGCCAGCAATCCTTCCTTTCTCCTTTATCCTCTTCATCTCTTCATTTATCAGAGAGCAGTATCTCGCAAGATCAACACGGCTTATATACCTCTCCTTGACCATGCGTTTCAGAACCCATTTTCCCCTCTCTGCTGCCTTGTTTGGGTTTGCAAGTGGTGAGTAATCGTTTGGTGCCTTTGGTATTCCGGCTAAGATAGCAGATTGATGAATGAGAATATCCTTGGCAGGACGTTCAAAGTATAAAGCTGAGGCTGACTCTATCCCATAGACCCCTTTGCCAAAGTATATTTTGTTCAGGTATCTCTCTAAAATTTCATTCTTTGAATAATGCCTCTCAATCTTTAGAGCCAAAAGGGATTCCTGAATCTTTCTTTTGAAGGTCTTTTCATTGGTGAGAAAGAGGTTTTTTGCCAACTGTTGAGTTATGGAAGAACCCCCCTCCTTTACCCTTCCAGAGGCAAGGTTAACCACCATTGCCCTGATAATGCCTTTTATATTTATGCCGTGGTGTTTGAAGAAGCTGGCATCCTCTGCAGAAACAAAGGCGGCAATGGTATGCTTTGGAACCTCAGCTATCTTTATCAGCCTCCTTTTCTCCTTAGAGAACTCACCGATAAGCTCTTTGTCCTCTGAATAGACCTTGGTCGGTAGCATCCAGTAGTCCTGGCCCTTATAGTCTAAAGGATCAAGCGAGGGAAGGTTACTAAAGCAGGCAATGAGGATACCCGCACTTACACCTATGCCGATGGATAAGCCAAGAAGAAAGAGAAACAAAGCTGCCTTACCAAGTATCCCACGAAGCCTGCCTTTTTTCTCTGAGCCTTCTTCCTCTATCCCTTTCATTATCTTTATCCTTCTTTGTAACATTCTATCCTTTCCATTGGAAAATAATAACAGTTGTTAAAATTCCTATTGCCGCACCAAAGAAGACTTCAAGAAAGGTATGGGCGCCAACCCGTATCCTCTCTATAGCTACTATCAAAGTCAGGATCAGGACAAGCGAGGTTACTACCAAAGATTGGGAGATAAAGGCTATGGCTGTCCAGATGGAAAAGGCAACTGCTGTATGACCCGAGGGCATTCCACCGTAGAGGTATGTCCCTTTCTTTGTGTATGCTTTAAGGACAACCACGACAATAATAACCAGCAGTAAAGAACTAAAAGAGAGATGGGATGAAGATGTCATTGTTTTTTCTACAGTTGTTCTGACAATATCTTTGGGGATGTGGTTGTAAATCACTGTATAGCCAACAATGATGGCATTGATGGCTGCAATCAGCACTGCACCTGCACCTATATCCTTAGCTGTCTTTGCCCCAGAACTTACCTCAGGCGATATCATATTAACCATATTCTCGATAGATGTATTCAGCATCTCAGCGATGAGAACAAGGGTTATAGCAAAGGCTATACTCAGAAGCTCTATTCTCTCTAATTTGAGATTAAAGCTGATAAAGAGCACCACGGCTGCAGCCAACAAATGAACCTGCATATTCCTCTGGGTCTTGAGCCCATGGACAACACCAGTTATAGCATAATTAAAACTATCAACAAAATGTTTCATATCTTTTATATCCAAACTACAAAAAGCTGAGCCAGAAAGCTCAGCAATATTCCCATGCCTATGAGGCTCGTAATAAGGTCAGCAGAGAAGAAGCAAAGATTCATTCCCAAAAGGAAAGAGAGATTTTGTGGAAAGAATTGATAGGCTAAAAAGAGAAGAGCCATAGCCAATAAAGACCCTATCAGGCCATAGAGTATTGATGAGGTAAGCCTGTCAAGATAGAATGACCATTTGCTTGTTCCAGAGAGAAGAAGCAGATCCTCTTCCTCTCTTCTATATAATCCTTCAGATATTCCGAGAGCCAAGAGAACGAGAAAAGCAAGAAGATAAAAAACCCCTCCAACTATGAGGAATAGCCTTTGAAAGTCTTCTTTAATCTGGGCTATCTTTTCCACTAAAGATTTGGGATATGAGACCTCAACAACACCACTTATCTTTTGGATATTATCGGCTATCTCCTTAAATTCAGCCCTTTCTATACCTCCTTTCAAATTTATATTTAATGAATCAAGGATAGGGTTCTCTTTTAAGGAATTGATAACATCAGGAGGAAGGTTTAACGACTCCAATGCCTCTTTTTTGGAAGTATAAGAGATAACCAGCCCCTTTCTTAGTCCCTGCACCTTTACCATTAACATCTCTTTTTGAGATGTGGTAAAGGCTGGTTCGAGTGTGGCAATGATGGTCACCTTGCTGTAAAGATGAGAGATAAACCCATCAATGTTTATGAAAACAAGCAAAAAGAAGAAGATAAAGATAAAGATAACGGTAGTAATTGTAAGTCGCAATGCCTTCATTCTATCCTCCCGCTACAAAGTTTCACCACTCTCTTTTTGATAATACTCATCCTGATATCTTCTGGCTGAGAGGAGACAAAGATTACCGTAGCACCCTTCTCATTCATATTAAGGAGAATATTTAAGATGAGCTTCTCTTTCCTTTCGTCTAAGCAAAGAAGGGGTTCATCCGCTAAGATGAGCGTTGGATTTGAGGCTATGCATCTGGCTAATCGTAGTTGCTGTCTTTCAGAGCCAGAAAGGCAGGAGACCAGGAGCTTTCTCTTTGGAGTAAGCTCTACAAGGTGCAAAGAAAGGTCTATCATCACCTCTCTCTCCTTTTTAGCTAATCCGCCAAGGAAGAGATGCAGGTTTTCTTCTACGGTCTTTTTTTCTAAAAATCCAAAATCCTGCATAAGAAGACCCATCTTTTTTCTTAGATTAGAAAGGTCTCTCTTTGAGAGCCTGGCTATATCCTTTCCCATAACGACAATCTGCCCCCCTGATGGAGGAAAAAAGCCATAGATTAGCTTTAAGAGTGTGGTCTTTCCTGAATCAGAGGCGCCTGTTAGGTAAACAAAATCTCCTTCTTCTATCTTCAGGTTTATATTGGAAAGGATTGCCTGGTTTCTGACAACCTTTGAGACAAACTTAAGGTTTACCATTTAACATACTATAAACCGCTTTTTTGATTGAATCGGAATCTATCTCAAATTTCTTTAGAAGCTCCTCTGGTGTTCCGGATATTCCAAAGGTATCCTTGAGGCCAATCTTTTTTATAAGGGTAGGTTTATATTCAGAGAGGCATTCAGAGACAGCACTCCCTAATCCACCGATAATAGAGTGTTCTTCTGCTGTGACGATCCCTTTTGTCTCTTCGGCACAGGCAATGAGCATCTC
Organism: bacterium; assembly: GCA_030018505.1. GTDB lineage: Bacteria > UBA9089 > UBA9088 > UBA9088 > JAGUXG01 > JAGUXG01. The sequence goes on along the minus strand of JASEHO010000108.1, from coordinate 770 downwards.
CCTATCAATCGGCTTTATGGTAGGCATATTTACCACCCTAACATTTATCCCCTCTTTAAGCAGATCCTCCCTTGCCTTTAGTGCCTCAAAGACCATCAGACCACAGGCAATTATAGTTACATCCTTTCCATCCTCTATTATCCTTGCCTTGCCTATCTTAAAATCTGCCTCGGTAAGTAATGGAAACTTTGCCCGACCAAGCCTTATATAGACAGGCCCCTTATGCTCAACTGCAGCAAATATAGCCTTTCTTGTTTCTATCCCATCTGCTGGGACAATTATTGTCATATTTGGCAGAACCCGCAAGGCCCCTATATCCTCTACAGACTGATGAGATGGTCCATCCTCTCCCACAGAGATTCCTGCATGGGTCAGAACAATCTTCACATTAAGGTTTGACCAGCAGACAGAGGTTCTTATCACCTCATAGGTTCGCAAAGCACCAAAGACAGCAAAGGATGAGACAAATGGAATCTTTCCAGATAAAGAAAGCCCTGCGGCATAGCCCATCATATTTGCTTCGGCTATCCCAAAGTTAAAGAACCTCTCAGGAAACTCCTTGGCAAACCAACCTGTCCTTGTAGAGGCAGATGTGTCTGCATCTAAGACAACAATATCCTTATTTATTCTGCCAAGCTCCAGAAGAGCCTTGCCATAAGCATCCCTTGTAGCTATCTTATCCATTTTCGTAACACCTTAGCCATTATGAAGTAACCGGGTAAAGTTCAATGTAAAATGTAAAATTAGCAATTAGCATTTTAAAATTATTC
>JASEHO010000107.1 GCA_030018505.1 bacterium | reverse complement strand
TTTGGCTATGGAAAAAAGTCTGGCGCAAGCTATGGAATTTTACGAGACTTTGAGGAAAGTTGGAGTATCCCTTCTGTTCTAATGTTCATAAAGAAGCTGAAGTCTGCCTTACCTCATCTTTTCACATTTATTCTAAATCCAAAGGTAGAGCCAACAAACAACAGGGCAGAAAGAGGACTAAGGGAACATGTTGTGATAAGAAAGATAATAGGGACATTGAGAAATGAGAAGGGGACAAGAATATATGAAACAATTCCCTTGTGCTGGCTACTTGGAAACAAAATGGACTTAATACAAATGATATGCTAAGATATAGATTGAGTTATAGGTTGAAGAGCTAAACACATACAAAGAAACAAAAGGGATTGCTATACAACGTATCGTTAGCTAACACGAGTTACTTTCTTGCGGAAGAATTCTTCTGCCTCTTCTAAATGCAAGGTTTGTTGGCAAACAGGCAAGGAATTAGTAAACCACCTTCCATAAAATCTGGTTTTAATCCTTGGGTCAAGAATGGCGATCATCCCATAATCCTGCTTTGTCCTTATGAGCCTGCCAAATCCCTGCTTAAGCATAATAATAGCCTGAGGAATCTGATAATGGATGAAGGGGTTGAGATTCTGGGATAAGAGCAACTCCATCCTGGCCTCGCAGATAGGGTCATCCGGAACAGCAAAAGGGAGCTTGGTAATAATTACACACTGCAGGCTCTTACCTGGGACATCTATCCCCTGCCAGAAGGTGTTAGTTCCAAAGAGGACAGAGGAACCCTTCTTCTTAAACTCCTCAACCAATCTATATCTGGGCAGATCACCCTGCTTGAAGGCCGTTTCATGGAGTCGGTCTTTTAGCTTTTCATATACCCTGTTAAGCAGTTTGAAACTGGTAAAGAGAACAAATGTTCCTCCCTGAATGACAGACAATATCTCTTCTATCTCCTTTATCAAGTAAGACTCATGTTGTTCAGGCTCTGTGTTTGGATCTGGCAGATTGGGTGTATAGAGGAGAACATTATCCTGATAGTTGAATGGAGAAGAGAGAAGAACCTCCCGGCATTCTTTTAGTCCAAGCCTTCCCTTGATATAATCAAATGAGCCATTTGTAGCTAAGGTGGCAGAGGTAAGGACTATTGGTCGTATTTGATCAAACAACTCTATCTTCAGTTTTTCAGCCATATTTATCGGGGCTCCGTGTAAGGTATAGATTGAATATCTTGGTCTCTTTACTATCTCTATCCAATATACATATTCAGGAAGACTCTGTCCGATGATCATCTCCAGGTTACGATTTAACTCATCGGCCCGTAAGGCATAAGCGGAAATCTCTGTCATTTCCTCTTTTTGTCCAGCAGACAGATCCTTTAGCTCATTTGAAAGGCTGGCAAGGGGTTCTTTTAGGTGGTTGTAAATAAAGTCTGGCTTGCGGATTCTACTGGTTTGAGTCCTATCTCCAAATATAGCCGCTAAAGAAGAGAAGAAATTTGTTGCAGAAACCTTTACTTCGCTCACCATACCTTCCAGCAACTCTCTCTTTTTGCCTATTGGTAATCTGGCAAGCAATCCCTTGCCTGTCTTTGGATTGAGAAGTTCATCACACAGAGACATTATCTTAAAGTTAGAAACCTCTATACCCAAATAGCTGGTGGCCACATCTTCTATGTTGTGTGCCTCATCAAATACTACTGCGTCAAAATTTGGCAGGACACTACCACCCGAGGCAAGGTTGGCAAAAAAGAGATGGTGGTTGCAGATGAGGATATGGGATTTGTATTGTATCTTTCTTGCCTTGTTATAGAAACAATCATCCCTATAAGGACAGTTTTTACCTATACAAAGGTCACTAACCCGACAAACCTTGGACCAAACCCCTATGTTTGGCTCAAAGCTCAATTCTTGCTTGAGGCCTGTCTTTGTCCTTCTTTGCCACTTACGAATCTCTTCATACTTCTCTCTTTCCTCTTTAGAGTCAAAAAGCCCATACTGGCTTGCCTCAGACGCTCTCCTTAAACATAGGTAATTCTCTCCTCCCAAACATAGAGCAAAACTGAAATCAATCGTTAGGGCTTTCTCCAAAAAGGGAAGGTCCTTCTCCACAAGCTGTTGTTGCAGGGTTTTAGTCTGAGTGGAGACAATCACCTTTTTCTTCTCATTGACAGCCCAATATATGAAAGGGACCAAATAAGCCAGGCTTTTTCCTACACCTGTCCCAGCCTCAACAATGAGGTGACCAGAAGACGAAATAACATCTTCTATTGCCAGAGCCATCTCTATCTGCTCAGATCTCTTTTCATAATTTTCGAAGAAGGCAGATATAAGACCATTATCTTCAAATATCTGGTAGATGTTATCTTTTTGCATTTGAAATCAAAGGAGAAAAGGGAGAAATGGGGAAATATGGAGAGAAGAAGGATTAACTGATAAAATCATTTGAATAAATAAGAATTTTTCTCCAAATTCTCCTATTTCCCCATCTCTCCTTATATTAAGAACCTTTTTTCCAATTCTCCTTTATATTGTAGTAATTTATGTCGTGCATAGACAACAAAAAGATTGACAAGAAAACCGTTTTTCATTTAATATAAGTATTATGTTTGGTGGACTTATTCTCTTTTTGCAAATAATAAGTGCGTTTCTTCTCATTTTTATCATTCTTCTTCAGGCAGGAAGAGGGGGAGGAATTGCGGCTGCATTCGGTGGGGCAACGGTTGAAACCATATTTGGCTCAAGAAGGGGGAATGTTCTGACTAAGGCTACAGCCATATTAGCCGCAATATTTATGCTAACTTCATTGCTTCTTGTAAGAATTGGCCCTGCCTCTCTTATAAAACATAAAGGAAAACCTACCGGTGAAAGACCGGCAGTTGCCCAACCAACAGAGCAAAAGTGAAAAAAAGTCTATTCTTCTTGCTTATCCCTTCCCTCCTCTTTAGCTCACCCTATGGTGGAACCCTTTATCTTTCAACTATATCAGACCCAAAGTCCTTTAATGGAATCATCTCTAAAGAGTCATCAACAAGTGATGCGATCGGATTTTTATTTGAAGGTCTTACAGATAGGGACGGTGTTACTACAGAGATTGAGCCTTGTCTTGCAAAATCATGGGATTATAGTAAAGACGGCAAGGTCTGGAGGTTTTATCTTAGAGAGGATGTGAAGTGGTTTGATGGAAAGCCATTCACTGCAGATGATGTGGTCTTTACCTACAACAGCCTGATTTATAACGATGACATTCCAACATCCTCCAGGGATGTTCTGACTATAGACGGTCAGAAGCTTTTGGTAGAAAAGGTTTCCACCTATACAGTGCAGTTCACCTTGCCAAAGCCATTCGCACCACTCCTCCATCAGCTCGGTCAAGCCATCTTTCCCAAGCATATCCTGGAGAAGGCTGTAAAAGAAAAGAGGTTTTTATCCACCTGGGGTGTTGATACATCCCCTCAAAAGATTATTGGCACAGGCCCATTCATTATGACAGAGTATAAGCCTTCAGAGAGGATAGTCTATAAAAGAAATCCCAACTATTGGAAGAAGGATAAGAAGGGAAATAGCTTGCCATACATTGAAAAGATTGTCAAGTTCATTGTTTCTGACCAGCAGGCACAACTTGCAAGCTTTGAGGCTAAAGAAACAGACATACTCTCTGTAATGGGTAAAGACTATGCTTATCTCAAGAATAAGGAAGCAAAGGGAAGATTTACCTTAGTCAACTATGGATCTGGATTTGGCTCAAACTTTCTTTCTTTTAATCAAAACAGGTTTGCCTTGAAACAACCAAAAATAGCATGGTTCTCTGATCTATCCTTCAGAAAGGCTGTAGCCCATGCAATAGATAAAGAGGCTATAATCAAGAATGTGATGTTGGGCTTTGGCTTTCCTCAATCCTCAGCTATGGAGGAAGCAGCAAAATTCTTCTATAACGGTTCGGTGGCAAAATATGAGTATAACCTTGAAAAGGCAAAAAAAATCTTAGAAAAGGCTGGTTATATTGATAGGAACAAGGATGGAATAAGGGAGGATAAAAAAGGAAACCCGATAAAATTTACGCTTATCACAAATGCAGAAAACCTTGGAAGGAGGGATATGGGCGTGATTATCTCAGAGGACCTCAGAAAAATAGGGCTTGATGTAGGTTTTGCTCCAATTGATTTTAATAAATTAGTCAATATACTCACTGTATCTCAGGATTGGGATGCTATGCTTATTGGCTTAACCGGCGGGATTGAGCCACACTCAGGCAAGAATGTCTGGGAAACTACCGGAGAGTTGCACTTCTGGAATCAAGAGCCAAAGGATAATGAAAAGAAGAAGGTTTGGCAAGAGGGTTTGTCCTTGTGGGAGAAAGAGATAGACGCTATCTTCAATAAAGGTGCCGCAGAGCTTAATGAAAAGAAGAGAAAGGCGCTTTATGACAAATGGCAGGTGATTGTCTCTGAGCAGCTTCCTTTAATCTATACAGTAAACCCGGCCACTCTGTATGCTATCAGGGACAAGTTTATTGGGATGAAACCAACAGCTTATGGCGGATGTCTGCATAACCTTGAGGAGATAAGCATCAAACCCGAATGGAGATGAATTTAACCAGTGAAGGTATCACTTTTAAGGCATACACCTGATCCTGAGCTTTTAGTGGCATCTGCGGCTAAGCTTTGCTATTCAAAGGCTGGGATAGAAGGTATCACTAAAGACCTTTCAAAAAAGAAACAGAGCGATTTCATCAAAAAGCTCTTAAAGATGGGTCATTTATCCCCTTTTGAGCATATCTCCTTTACCTTTGGGATTGAAGGAATATCAAGGGCTTGCACCCATCAATTAGTCAGGCACAGGATAGCCAGCTTTAGCCAGCAGTCCCAGAGGTATGTCTCTTTTGAAGAAAGAGAGTATATCGTGCCACGGACAATAAAGAAGGGCTTAAAGACTAAATTTGACAGGTTGACAGAGGATAACCTAAAATTTTATCAAGAACTGATAGAGAAAGGAGTCCCCAAAGAGGATGCCAGATATATCCTACCCCAGGCCTTCTGTACAAAGATAGTGGTTACCATGAATGCCAGAGAGCTATTTCACTTCTTTAATCTAAGGTGCTGTAATAGGGCACAATGGGAGATAAGAGAAATGGCAGAGGCTATGTTATCTGAAGCAAAGAAGATAGCCCCAAACATATTTATGAAAGCAGGCGCTCCCTGTGTCCAGGGAACCTGTCCAGAAGGCGAGCTATCTTGTGGAAGACCAAAAAAAAGGCAAATGCTTTAGTTTGGTCTCCGAAGAAGAAAGGGAGTATTAGGTAAAATCTTGAGTAACCGTTCAGGTTATCCATCAGAAGTGTAAAAAAGGGGATAAGGAGATAAGGGAAATAT
>JASEHO010000106.1 GCA_030018505.1 bacterium | reverse complement strand
GCTCTAATCTCTGCTCTCTCCAAACTAAAAGGTGGCTACTCCCTTATTTTCTTGTTAAAGGATAAAATGATAGCCTTAAGAGACCCTTTTGGGTTCAGGCCATTATCTATTGGAAAAAGGGGAAAGTCTATATTTATTGCCTCTGAAACCTCAGCCTTTGATCTGGTCGGGGCAAAATACATAAGGGAGGTTGAGCCTGGCGAAATGATTGTCATAAATGAAGACGGAATGAGATCTATCTTTTATGTCCAGCCATCGCCGCAAGAGCATCTTACTACCAAAAGTTACCTCATCGGCGATTATGAACTTTCCTATCCTATAAAGAAGAGCTACTGCATCTTTGAGCATATCTATTTTGCCAGGCCTGATAGCATGGTCTTTTCTGAGAGGGCATATTTTGTGAGAAAGATGTTAGGCAAAAGGCTTGGCGCAGAAAATGGGGCTAATGCAGATGTGGTCATCTCTGTGCCATACTCTGGAACAATAGCTGCTATGGGTTATGCTGAAGAGACAAATATCCCTTATGAATTGGGTCTTGTCAGAAACAATTATATCGGCAGAACCTTTATTCATCCCGAGCAGTCTATGAGAAAGGTAGGTGTTGAGATAAAGCTCAACCCAGTAGTTGAGACAATAGCTGGCAAAAGGGTGGTTGTAGTTGATGACTCTATTGTCAGGGGAACAACATCCCGCAAGATTATAGGGATGATAAGAAGGGCAGGAGCCAAAGAGATTCATCTTCGCATCTCCTCTCCACCTGTCAAATATCCCTGCTGGTATGGCATAGATACCCCCACAGAGAAGGAGCTTATTGCCGCAAAGAAAAGCATTTCTAATATACGGGATTTTATTGGCGTTGATTCTTTGGGGTATTTGTCGCTTGAAGGGATGCTCTCCTGCGTGAAAAACCCAAAGGATTATTGCACCGCCTGCTTTTCAGGGGATTATCCTGTTTTGTAACAATTTTATACAAAAGTTTTGCAAAATCTAATATACTTGCAATAAGTAATTCAAGGATTAACAAGGATGGAGGATAAATGAGTATAATCAGCTGGATTTTATTAGGGGGAGTAATCTTTTTGGTAGTTTTGATTATAGTGTGGCCATCAATCCATGTGATTGGGCCGACTGAGGTTGGCCTGGTAATCAAAAGGTTCTCCTTCAAAAAGCTAAAAGGTGATAATCCGATCTAAAAACCTTTGTAGAAAACAATGGGCAAAAGGGTGTTCAAAGGCCGGTTCTTCCGCCTGGAACATTAGCACCGATTCACCCCATAGGATTTTTGGTAATTACAAAAAATAAGGTTTGTGGCATCCCTATTGACCCTGAATATCAACAGTCGGTGAAAAAGAACATAGGATTAACCCCTCAATCCTTTGGACTGGAGACTAAACAATTAGAGGTCTTTAGGGATAAGATTCAAAGTATGCCAGCCATTTGCTTCATAGAAACGAGGCAACAGGTTCAAGAGGAGGCTTTTAGACATATACGGCAAAAGCTTGAGGAATATGAGGTAGAAACCAGGGGTGTTTATATTCAGGATGTCATTCTTCCTGAACAAATGGTGAAGGTGCTGACTGAACGAGAGATTGCTAACCAGGAGATTGAAACATACAAAAAGCAGAAAGATGCTCAGGACCAGAGGATTGAGACAGAAAAAGCCAAAGGCACAGCTGATATGCAAGCTGATCTGGCTAAATCTCAGGTTGGCATCAATATCCAGAATAACAAGACAACAGCCAGAAAGGCAGAGGCAGAGGGTGAATCTACCTACATAAGCCAGACAGGCACAGCCAGAGCCGCTGAAGTTAGAGCAGTTGGAATGGCTAGAGCCGAAGCCTACAAACTTCAGGTTGATGCCCTGGGTCAGTCAACAACAGCCCTGGTGAACATCCTTACTGCCCTTGCTGAAAAGGGAACAAAGATAGTTCCAGACATATTGGTTGCTGGAGGAGGTGGTGCTGTAGAGGGGTTAGCTTCTGCTTTAATAAAATTTCTAACACCCAAGGGAAAATGAACATCCTTTTTATAATAGCAGTTGTAATTGTTGGTTGGTTTATCTTGAGCTATAACCTCTTTCAAGTTTCATATCCATTTAACCGCAAGCTTTCAAAGCTAAAGTGAACCGTCTCAAATATTCTTTAAATCTTTGTGTCCTCCGTGATCTAAAGTGGTTAATCTCTTCCCCTATTTTACCCGTTTCATTGGAACGCCACAGCAGTAAGGCACCGCCTCTGGCTCTTCATCAAACTCGATGATAGGGCATTCACAATCTGTTCCGCAGGTACATTTATACTGTACCAGCTTTTCCTGTTTTTTAACCCCACATAAAGAATTCAGCTTTACACTTTTGGCTTTCAAATATTAAAATTAAGGTAATGGCAAAATCACATTTATATTTGTTTATATTCCTTGCCTCGTTTGCTTGTGCACTTATCACTACGCCTATAATTAGAAGACTTGCCTTGAAATGGGGTGTGGTTGACCGTCCCAATGCCAGAAAGATACATATTGAGCCAATACCACTCTTTGGTGGTCTATCCATAGCCTTTGCCTTTTTGCTTGTCTTTTCTTTGTTTGGTTCATTCAATATAGAGCTACTCACCGTTTTATTTGCCTCTCTTATTATCATTGTTGTAGGGATATGGGATGATATAAAGAGCATCTCTCCATTTTTGAAGCTCTCTGCCCAAATATTAGCCTGTTGGTTGGTTATTATCTTTGGTACGAAGGTATCCTTTACAAACAATCCGAATATTGATATCCCCATCACATTTTTATGGGTTGTAGGCATCACCAACGCCTTTAATCTTTTAGATAATATGGATGGCTTATCTGTTGGAATTGCCGGCATTGCTTCTTCTTTCTTCCTTATCCTTTCTGCAATGAATGGACAGTTTTTAATTGCCTCCTTGTCCGCTGCTCTGGCTGGAAGCTGTTTTGGGTTCCTTAGATATAACTTCAAACCTGCCCAAATATTTATGGGAGATACAGGAAGTATGTTTCTTGGATTCCTTTTGGCTGTTATTGGATTAAAGCTTAGATTCACGAATACATCTGCCTTAACCTTTGCCATTCCTATCGTTATTTTGAGTCTTCCTATATTTGATACAAGCCTGGTCATAATCTCAAGAATGGTGCGTGGCGTGAAGGTGAGTGAAGGCGGAAAAGACCATACATCGCATAGGCTTGTGAAGATTGGATTGTCTCAAGGGAGGGCTGTTCTTCTTCTCTATATTATTGGGTCTATCTTGGGTCTTTGTGGAGTTGCCTTAAGTCTTCTCACAACCTTTTTATCTTATGTTACATTGGGCATTCTTCTTCTGCTTATGATTGTTGGCATAGCCTTATTTGAAAAAATAAAGGTATGAAGAAGAAAAAACTCAAGACCCAGAAGAGATGGTATAAAGAATGGTTTATTGTTATCCCGCTCCTTTTAGCCAGCCTTATCTTTCGTATAATCTATCTCGGACAGATAGAGATAAACGACCCAACCTTCTGGCATCCTGGAGCAGGGACAGATATGCTCACCTATGATAACCAGGCTCAGGATATACTGAAAGGAATCCACCCTGCACCTTATTACTATGGACCACTCTACTCCTATTTTCTCTCTATAATCTACTTTATTTTTGGACACAACCTATATATCGCTCGGTTTATCCAACATATATTAGGCGTAATTACTTGCTTTCTTATCTACCTTATCGCCAAAAGATGCTTTGGGAATCCTGTGGGATATATCAGCCTTTTTATTGCTGCTATCTATGATATGTTCATTATTCACGAAGGGCTTCTGCTTATAGAATTTCTCTCAACATTCCTAAATGCTCTTTTGCTCTTTCTTCTTCTCAGGTTAGAAGATGGCTTCTCTTACAAGAAGATTGCTCTGGCAGGAATAGCTATTGGCTTATCTAGCCTTGCCAGAGCGAATATCCTCCTTTTTCTTCCATTTATCTTAATCTGGATGTTAAAGAGCTTTCAGCTTTCAGCTTTCAGCTTTCAGCTAAAGAAGTTTGGCTTCCTCTGCTTAGTCATTCTATTGACCATCTCCCCTGCCACTATAATGAACTACATCTATGGAAAGAAGTTTGTCCTTATCTCAACCAGTGGCCCAGTAAACCTTTGGATAGGAAATAACGAAAAGGCAGATGGAACATTTCTTTTTCCTTCACCTTCAGAAAGATTGACAAAAAGACAGGAAGAGATAGGAGATAAAGCGTTTACTGAAGATGTGATCAGGTTTATAAAGGAAAAACCAGGGGATTTTGCCAGACTTACATGGAGAAAGTTCCTGCTCTTCTGGGGTGCTTTTGAGGTAGCCAACAATATGAATTATAACCAAATAAAGGGTTGGGGTCCTTTAACGAAGATGCCCTTTTTTATAGGCTTTGGCATAGTGGCACCCATCTCCTTGCTTGGGATAATCCTTTCTTTTAGAAACAGAAGGGCTTTACTTCTCAGTCTTTTTCTGCTCTCCTTTATGATGGCAATGGTGGCTTTTTTTGTCTTGGGAAGATACAGGATAGCAGGCCTACCTGCATTTATCCCCTTTGCTGGATTAGCTATATTCTCCTTATATGAAAAGATAAGGATAAGAAGATGGAAAAGCCTTCTTTTTTCTTTCCTGATCCTCATCCCTTTTATACTTCTGGTTCACCAAAAAGCCATAGCTGATACCTTCTTTCCATTACTTCATTCAGAGGGGATATATGTAAGAAATGACAAAGGGCTTATCATAAGAGACACAAGTAATGATTGGGGCGGTGGAGACGCTGTTTTGCTTAACCAGAATAATAGCGTAAAAAAGGAGCTTGTGTTAAAGGAAAGCCCCTCTTCTTATAAGAAGATACTGCTTTGCTTTAAGTATGGCACAACTGAGGCACCAGGAAGATTGGTGGTGGATATAAACGGAATAAGCAAGGAGTATGCTAACCTTAAATTTACAGAAGGGCTTATAAAATACATCCCCCTGTCTCTTTCTTCATCTCTCCTTAATAAAGGAAAGAACACATTTATCTTTACCATAGAGGGAGATACTGTCTTTGCCCTTCCCTATGATACATCTTATACCTTTGGCAGGTCATTTGAGCTTAAAGGTGGCAAATGGGAGAGAATAAAGAAGGGAGAGTTTTTTGTCTGGCTTGAAATAGAGAAATGAAGAGATTTGATTCAATTGCTCATATCTATGACTCACCAGAAACGAGGATAGCAGGGAAAGTTTCGTAGTGTCTGAAAAGGGGATAAAATTCATTGCAAATTGCAAATTTAGCATTTATCATTTCAAATGTGGCTATTCTAAATGACAGGCAACCTACTGTAATCACTGAACTTATGCAAAAAAGGATTAAAGCGAAAGATCGCTTTTTATAAATGGGTGAAGGTAAAGTGTA
>JASEHO010000105.1 GCA_030018505.1 bacterium | reverse complement strand
TATTCATTGGCTTTGCAACATCTATACTTATAGGTGTAATTGGTAGTCTTTATCCAGCCTTAAAGGCAGCCAAGATTCCACCTGCGGTAGCGGTGAAGTATGAATAAAAAGATTATTGTTTTTACTGTTAGTGGATAGTGGTTAGGGGTTAGGGGAGGGGATAGTTGGAGGTTGGTGATATGAAAGAGAGTGTTTTAAAAAATAAAAGTTTCAGGTTTGCGGTAAGGATTGTAAACCTGTACAAGCACCTATGCGACGAAAAAAAGGAGTTTGTCTTGTCGAAACAAATTTTGCGTAGCGGGACTTCAGTTGGAGCAATGATCCGTGAAGCGGAACACTCCGAAAGCAAGGCAGATTTTGTGCATAAAATGGCCATTGCCCAAAAAGAAATAAACGAAACGATTTACTGGCTCGAATTGCTCTGTGAAACCGGATATATTTCAACAAATGAATTTGAAAGTCTAAACGCCGATGCAGTTGAAATCATTAAAATGCTAACCAGCAGCATTAAAACGGCAAAACTAACCACTAACCACTAACCACTAACCACTAACCACTAACCACTAACCACTAACCACTAACCACTAATTATATTATAAAAAGTAAGATTTGACAATCTTTGTTAAATTCCATAAACTAAAGCTCGTGAAGATAACAAAGATAATTGGCTGGTTTCTTTTGGGCTTTCTCTTGGTTCTTATCTTCTACAATACCAAAATCTCTATTCCAACCCCACCTGTTATCATCCCTTACTCAGAATTCTTAGACCTTGTTGAACAAGGGAAGGTTTCAGAGGCAATAATTATTGAAGACAATATCAATGGGAAGATAGTAAAGGAGGCTAAGGTCATTCCATTTACCTGTCAGATTCCCCGTTTTGACCAGGACCTTATTAAGACTTTAAGAGAGAATAAGGTTCTTTTTAAGGCAGAAAGACCCTCAGGACTGGCTAACTTTATCAACTTCTTCTGGGCAACCATACTTCCTGGAATATTCCTTCTCTTTCTCTTCTGGTTTTTGCTCTTTAGAAATATGCGTGGCCCTGAAAGCCCCTTTACCTTTGGAAGATCAAGGGCAAGGATTTTTTCTCGGGAAGAACAGGCAAAAGTAACCTTTAGTGATGTTGCTGGCGTAGATGAGGCAAAGGAGGAATTAAAGGAGATAATTGAGTTCTTAAAAGACCCAAAGAAGTTTCAGAAATTGGGTGCCAGGATTCCAAAGGGTGTGCTTTTGGTAGGACCCCCTGGAACAGGAAAGACGCTTTTGGCTAAGGCTGTGGCTGGAGAGGCTGGGGTTCATTTCTCCTCTGTCAGTGGCTCTGACTTTGTGGAGATGTTTGTTGGTGTCGGAGCGTCCAGGGTGAGAGACCTCTTTAACCAGAGCAAGAAGAACGCTCCCTGCATTATCTTTATTGATGAGTTAGATGCAGTTGGAAGGCATAGAGGGGCTGGAATAGGTGGTGGTCATGATGAAAGGGAGCAGACATTAAACCAGCTTTTGGTTGAGATGGATGGGTTCAATACTGGCGAGGGAGTCATTCTTATGGCTGCCTCCAATAGACCAGATGTCCTTGACCCAGCACTCTTGCGTCCAGGAAGGTTTGACAGGCATATCGTGGTTGATGCACCTGATGTAGTTGGCAGAGAAGGAATTCTGAAGGTGCATGCTAAAGGAAAGGTTATCTCCAAAAGTGTTGACCTCAAGGTCTTGGCCAGAAGGACACCTGGGTTTGTAGGCTCTGACCTGGCTAATCTTATTAACGAGGCGGCTTTGCTTTCTGCCAGACGGAAAAAGAAAAGCATAGGAATGAAGGAGCTTGAGGAGTCAATAGATAGGGTGATTGCTGGTCCAGAGAGAAAGAGCAGGCTGATAAGCGAAAAGGAGAAGAAGATTGTTGCCTACCATGAGGCAGGTCATGCTCTGGTTGCCTTTTTTACCCCTGGTTCTGACCCTGTTCATAAAATCTCCATTATGCCGAGGGGCATAGGCTCTTTGGGTTATACCTTGCAACTGCCGATTGAGGATAAGTATCTTGTAACAAAATCCGAGATATTGGGTAAAATGTCTGTTCTTCTTGGTGGAAGGTGTTCTGAAGAGATTATCTTTGATGATGTGACCACAGGCGCTCAGAATGATTTAGAGAAAGCAACTGAGATTGCCAGAAGAATGGTAACAGAGTATGGAATGAGTGGGCTTGGTCCTATCACCTTTGGTCGGGGTCACGGTGAAATCTTTTTAGGCAGAGATTTTGCCAGAGAGAAAAACTACAGCGAGGAATCTGCCACAAAGATTGATAAAGAGATAGGGGTGATTATCTCCTCTGCCCATGAGAGGGCAAAGGCTCTTATCTCTGAAAATAAGGAAAAACTGAAAACCCTTTCTGAAAGCCTGATTGAAAAAGAGGTCTTAGAGACAGAGGATGTGGAGAGGATATTAAAAGAGGGTAACGCTTTAGCCATTTGAAGTAACCGAGTAAAGTTCAATGTAAAATGTAAAATTAGCAATTAGCATCTTAAAATTATTCCTCTTCTTCAAAAGTTAATTGATAATTGCTCATTGATAATTTTGCAATGAATTCCCTTTTTCCTTCAAAAGCACTTCAGATGGGTAAGTAGTTACTTTTATTATAAGCTATTCGAGGTAAAAGTCAATGTATATCGCTTTATTCACAGACACTTATGATGAGATAAATGGCGTAGGAATGACCCTGCGTCAACTCTCCCTTGCCGCTTTCAAGAAGGGGATATTCTTAGAAGTCTTCTGTCCAGGTGAGTTAAAGAGAAGCGATCCTCCCACACTTACAGAAAAAAGGGGAACTGTAAAGATTCATCGCTATAAGCCTGTGGCACCCCTTCCAATCTACAGCGACCTCTCCTTTGATCTAAAATTCATTAGAAATAGAATTGTCACTTACTGTGAGCAGGCAGGGTTTGACCTCATTCATACAGCTACACCAGGTTCAATGGGTCTCACTGCCCTCTTTATCAGTCATACCCAAAAGATCCCCTTGATTGGATCGTATCACACATCTCTTCCCCTCTATGTAAAAAAGAGGGTTGAGCAGATACTGGGAAAGATTGGATTTACTGGTTCAACATTAGAGGAGGCTACCTGGCAGTATCTTGCTTGGTATTACCAGCAGTGTAAGCTCGTTCTTGCCCCATCAGAAAGCACAAAAAAGGAGCTGGAAGAAAAGTTTAAGAATATCCCCATTAAGATATTCTCTCGTGGAATTGATACAGGCTCTTTTAACCCTGAATATAGGAGCGATAAGTTGATAGAAAAATATGGGCTTAAAAGACCGCTTGCCCTCTATGTGGGAAGGGTATCTATTGAGAAGAACCTGAATCTTTTGGTGGAGATATTCGGAAAAAGAAAAAGCCCTCAGTTAGTTGTGGTAGGTGATGGTCCATATCTGGCTGAAATGAAAAAGGCTTTGCCCTCTGCCCTTTTTTTGGGATTTATTCAAGGAGCTGCTCTCTCAGAGGTCTATGCCTCATCTGACTTCTTTATTTTTCCTTCAGCCACAGACACCTTTGGCAATGTAGTCTTAGAGGCTTTAGCCTCAGGTTTGCCAGCCATAGTTTCAGATGAGGGTGGTCCAAAGGAGTTGGTTATTGATGGCCAGACAGGCTTTGTGGTCAAAGCAGGAGATATGGACGAGCTAAAGGAGAAGATAGATCTATTATGCGAGGAGAATAAGATGAGGAAGAACCTGTCAGGTAAGGCTGTAGAGTATACAAAAAAAATGTCATGGGAGGCAGTCTTCACTAATCTATTTTCTGTTTATAATGAAACTTCTTGACCTGACTAATTTGTAACTATAAAAGTGATGATCAAAGGGATATTGGAGTCTGTAAGAAGCGGAGAGTTATCAACAGAGGAGGCTTATGATAAGCTCAAACACCTTCCATTTGAAGAGATAGGAGGATTTGCCAGGTTTGACTCTCACAGAAGGCTCAGGACAGGGTTTTTTGAGGTAATCTTTGGTCAGGGAAAGAGCATAGAGGCAATAAAAGAGATTGCCAAAAGTATTGTGGCTAAAGAAGAAGACCTTCTTATTACAAAGACAACAGAGGATGTTTATCTGGCTATAAAAGATATAAATGAAAGGATAAAATGGCATTCAGAGGCAAGGGCTATCACCCTCAAGCAAAGAGGCTTAAAATTTACAGGTAATGTTCTTATCCTAACAGGTGGAACAGGTGATATACCTATAGCTGAGGAGGCAAGGGTTACCTTAGAGATGATGGGCATAGAGGCAAATAATGCCTATGATGTGGGTGTGGCTGGAATACACAGGCTCTTTGACCAGAAGGAGAGTATAGAAAAAGCAGATTGTATTGTAGTGGTTGCTGGGATGGATGGGGCATTAGCCAGTGTTGTCGCTGGGTTAGTGGCTGTTCCAGTTGTGGCTGTGCCTTCAAGGATTGGCTATGGGGCAAGCTTTGAAGGGCTGGCCGCACTCCTTTCAATGCTAAATGCTTGTGCTCCAGGTGTTGCTTGTGTAAATATAGATAATGGATTTGGAGCAGGCTATTTAGCCGGGTTGATAGTGAAAAAATGTTCAGCAGCTGAAAGCTGACCACCGATAGCTAAATACTAAAACCTGTAGTAATTATTTACCTGGGTATGAAGTAAAATGGAATTCATTGCAAAATTATCAATGAGCAATTAGCAATTAGCAATGAAGAAGGGGAGTAATTTTGAATTGATAGTTGTTAGTTTTACATTTTACATTGAACTTTACCCATTACTTCATAATGGCTAAAATGTTACAACTTGGGAGGATTATTATGGAAGAAAAGACCAATGTTTTGATTGTCGAGGATGATAAGGGTCTTGGTGAATTTCTTTCTACCTGCTTGAAAGAAAAAGGGTTTTCTGTAGAGATTGTAGAGGATGGTGGTTCTGCACTTTCCCATATTGAAAAGAGACCACCAGACCTTATCCTTCTTGACATTATGATCCCTGTCGTCGATGGCTTTGAGGTCTGTTGTAAATTAAAACAACAAGAAAAATTCCAGAATATACCCATAATTATTATAACCGCAAGGAGCGATCAGGATTCAATGATGGCAGGGTTTGAGAGTGGCGTAGATGACTATCTGGTAAAGCCCCTTGATACTTATGAGCTAATTCTTAAGATAGAGAAGGCTCTCAAGGTTAAGGAATTGATAGATGGGTTGAGAAAAAATTTAGTCAATATGAGCTCTGAGATTTGTCCATCAATCTCTGCTATCAAAAAAGAGGCAGAACTTTTGTTGAAAGGAAAATATGGCAATCTTTCAAAAGAGCAGGTTCAGGCAATTAAGAATATACTTAAACAAATTAGCCTTTACAAAAAATCTTCTGATTTTGTATCAGCACAACAACATACGCATAGGATGAAGAGTGCGATTAAAAGGGTTAAACACAAGACCCAAAATCTCTAATGTGACGACACCCAATAATGCTTCATCACCTTCTTCGCCCAAAATCACTGGCGTGTGAGCTTCTCCTTGTGGGAAAATAACCAAAGCTTCCGACACTGATCTTTCAATTGTGGTACCATCGGCAAGGGTAAAAGATAGTTTTCGTTGTAACCCCTCAGTTATCAGTTGAAAAATGTGTTTAAGGAGAAGGGGAAAGGGA
>JASEHO010000104.1 GCA_030018505.1 bacterium | reverse complement strand
ATAATACTTTGAAATTTTCTCCAATTCTTTCTTTTTCTCCCTTTCCCCTTCTCCTAACACATTTTTCAACTGATAACTGAGGGGTTACAGGATTACAAAAAAACCTATTGACAAGATGTCATTTCCAGAGTATATTTGACAGCAATCTTTTAGACTGAAAATTGAGTTTGCATTTGCATCAGTTAGCTTTTTAGATAAAGAAGCAAGGTAGAATAAAAAAATGAGCATATTAATAAAAGGGGTTCAGTTAAATCAGAGGGTTTGCGATCTATATATTGAGAAGAATCTTATCTCTAAAATAGGGGATAATCTTAATCTTCCTGCAGATAAGGTGATTAATGGTAGGAATAAAGCAGTAATTCCGAGCTTGATGAACAGCCATACACATTCTGCAATGACGCTCCTGCGAGGATATGCAGATGACCTGCCACTGATGGAATGGCTGACCAAGAAGATATGGCCTATTGAGGCAAGGCTTACAAGCGACAATGTCTATTGGGGGGCAAAGCTTGCTTGCCTGGAGATGATAAAGTCCGGGACAACATTCTTTAATGATATGTACTGGCACTGGGAAGGAATAGCTAAGGCAGTGGAGGAGATGGGCTTACGAGCCGCCATATCCTCTGTCTTCATAGACTTTGGGGATAAGAATAAGCAAAAGGAGCAGATAGAGGAGAATGAAAGGCTTTATAAGAAGAGTAAGGATTATAGCGATAGGATTATCTTTAGCCTTGGTCCACACGCCATTTATACTGTCAGCGAGGAGTCCCTTAGATGGGCAAAGGATTTTTCCGATAGAAATAATCTTTTAATCCATATCCATCTCTCTGAGACAGAGCAAGAAGTGAAGGATTGTTTGGAGAAGAATGGGGTAAGACCCGTGGAATACTTAGAAAAGATAGGGTTTCTTGGGCAAAACCTTATTGCCTGTCATTCTGTCTGGCTTTCTGACAGGGAGATAGAGATATTAGCCGAGCATAAAGTAAGGGTAGTCTTCAACCCCAGTTCAAATATGAAGCTTGCTTGCGGAAAGTGCTTTAGGTATAAGGAGATGAAGGATAGGCTTCTTTGCCTTCTGGGGACAGATGGCGCCTCTTCCAATAATAACCTTTGTCTCTTAGAGACAATGAAGTTTGCCTCGTTCTTAGTAAAGTTTTCTTACTCTGACCCAGAGGTTTTATCCTGTCAGGAGGCATTTGATATGGCCACAAAGGCACCTGCTATAGGTTTCAATATCCTTTGTGGCCAAATAAGAGAGGGTAATTTAGCAGACTTGCTTCTGATTGACCTGAATAGACCCGAGCTTACCCCAGGATACAATCTCACGAGCGACCTTGTCTATTCAGCCAACTCAAGCTGTATAGAGACAACAATCTGTAATGGCAAAATCCTTATGGAAGATAGAAGTGTAGAGAAAGAAGAGGAGATTTTAGAGAAAGCTAAAGAGGTAGCTTATTCTTTGAAAAAAGATTCCTAAAGCAAGTTGTATGCTCAAGCAGATCAGTCCTTGCAAAAAAATTAGAAAGAGCATAAAATTATGGGTAAAATTTATTTGCAATGTGTAAATAAAGGGGATATGGGGATAAGAAAGATAGGGAGATAGATTTTATAAAATATATCTCCAATATCCCCATAATCTCCTTATCTCCTTTTCTTACTTAAGAGATGTTTTTAGCCGTCGTCCAAGAGTAGCCACACTCAAATAGTTACGAACATCCTTTATCTTTTATTGCAAATCTGATTTACTTGAATATATATTATAGGTATTCATTCTTTAAGGGTGAATACAGATGAAGATACTCTATCAATTCTTAGTCAAAGAGATTTTTTCCTATTTTCTGATCAGTTCAGGCTTTTTTCTCTTTATCTTCATTATGGAAAAAGGGCTATATCTTTCCAAGTTTTTGTTCAAGAATATACCCATATCTTCCTTTGGCTATCTACTCTTTCTCTCCCTTCTGCCAATCATCGGTCTTACTATTCCTATGGGTTTTCTGATGGCTGTAATCTTGTCCTGGGCAAGGCTTGTTACCTCTTCTGAAAGAGTGGCTATCGAGTCTTGTGGCCTCAGTATAAGAGGGCTTATCCTTGTAACCTTAAGTTTTGGTCTTTGCCTCTCTATCTACACCTCATTCATAAATCAAAAGGTTGCACCCTCTTCTTCCTTCAAATTTAACCTGCTTTATGACCACCTTATAAAGAAAAAGCCAACTCTTTTAATAGAGGAGAAGGCTTTTGTTAGTCTTGAGAAAGGAGACATCTATGTAGAAAGGGTAGATGAAGAAAATCTTTATCAGATATACCTTACTGAAGAAAACAGCACTATTTTTGCTAAGAGAGGGAGAGTGGTGAAGGGGGACGATTCTTTAACCCTCAGTCTTTTTGATGGCGTTATCCACCAGCAGGATAAAGACCTTTCAAGCTATCATATCCTGAGATTTTCTGAGCATAACCTTCTTTTACGAAAGAAAGAAGAAAGAAGTGTTTTAGAAAAGAAGATCTATTATTATACAGGTGATGAGCTTTGGCAAGAGGCAAAGAGACACAAAGGAAACCCTGCCTTACTCACAGAGTTTCATAAGAGAGAGGCAATCTCTTATGCCAGCTTTTTCTTTGCTTTAGTTGGGATTGGCATCGGTCTTAGAACAAAGAGAAGGGAGAAGGTTATTGGATTCTCTGCCTCCTGTCTTATCATTTTGCTCTATTATATCATCTTTATTGCCTGCGAGGCTTTTTCAAAGAAGACAGGGGTTTCTGGGATGGTGATGTGGCTACCAAATCTAATTCTCGTCTTCATTGGTGGAGGAATGCTTTTGAAAGTCAGGAAGTCAAAAGGGAAAAGAAAAAAAGTAACACTTTAGCCAGTTGAAGTAATAATTTCTGGGTAAGTTAATGAAAAAAGAAATTTATTCAATGTAAAATGTAAAATTAGCAATTAGCATTTTAAAATTATTCCTCTTCTTCAAAAGTTAATTGATAATTGCTCATTGATAATTTTGCAATGAATTCCCTTTTACTTAGTTGTTGCTTCACTCCCAGGTAAATAGTTACTATACTGCTTACCTCCTAAACTATATATTCAACACAAAAAGACCAATGCCGCAGATAGACCAACTTATTCAGCACCTTAAAGATAGGTCGCTCCTCTTGGGAAAAAAAAGAAGAAAGAAAGCCGCAGAGGAGCTTTCTAAGATTGGAACATCTGAGGTTGTGCCACACCTTGTTTTAGCCTTGTCTGATGAAGAAGCAGATGTCCGAAAACAGGCTTACCTTGGATTATCTCTTCTAACAGATGAAGAGGCGATTGATACCCTATGCTCTCTCTATCTTGAGAGTAGGGATAAGAAGGTTTGGGAGATAATCACCCGCAAGAATTTCTCGCCCAAAAATAAAGCAGAGAAGATAAAATTTTATATATCTACGGGCCAGACCGCAAGGTGTATCCCGCCAGATGAAGAGGAGATACCCTGTCTAATTGAGCTTCTTGGCTCCTCTGATACCCTTTTCTTGAATGAAGCAACAAGAATAATCTCTACCATTACTGAAGATAAGCTAAGAGACTGTATCTTCAACAGCTATTTTAAGAAGCCTTCTCTTATTCTTCAAAAGCTACTCATAAAACAAGGATGGCTGCCAACCAATGAGACAAAAAGATGTATCTTTCTTCTTATGATAGAAAGGATAGAAGATGGTTTAAGGATAGAGCGAAGGATACCAGGTGTCATCTTCTCAGAGTATAAGAATCTTGAGAGAAAGGCAAAGGAGATACTGCTCAATGTTTTGATTAAAAATAGATCCCTGCACCCAATCTTAGGTAACATCCTCAATATAGAAAGAGACAGAAAGATAAAGAAAGGGGTAGCTATGCTGGTCATAAAAAAGGGCGAAGAAGGATTTAAAGAGATGATAAAGAGATTTGACGATGATATTATAGTTGAAATTATCAGAGAAAAGGAGATAGACCAGGGAACACTCTTTGAGATAGGTCTGGCTAAAGGTGGGTTGCTTTTGTGCGCTATTAACAATCTATTGATAAGTAGAGGAGTTGAGGTTTCAGATCTTATGAAAGGCATCTCTTGTGTGGAAAAAGAGATAATAAGGGTTAATATTGAGGCAAAAGATAAAGGCACTACCAAGGAGAAGATAGAGGCAATAAAGATATTGGGTAAAACAGGGAGTGGAGTGGCAATAGAAAGTCTTCTTGGCGCATTAGAAGATACAGATAGACGCATTCAACTTTCTGCTGTATCTGTTATTACAAGAACAAAGCCTAAATCCATACTGCCAGCGGTCTCTGCTTTATTTGCGAAACAAGATTGGAAAAATAGGGTACTTTTGGCTCCTATTATTGAGAGATTGGCTGACAAAGATGCTTCTGATTTCTTGATAAAGGCTTTTTCTCGAACTGATGTTGAGCTTCAAGAGGAGGCAATAAGGGTTTTGGCTAAGATGCCCAATAAGAAGACAGTTGAATTATTCATTGCTGGTTTAAGACACACTAAGACAAAGATAAGAGGAATAGCTGCTTCTGCTCTCGGAAAGATTGGAGATGCAAGAGCAATAAAACCACTCATCCGAACCCTGCAGGATAAAGATGGGATGGTAAGAATTTGTGCAGCTTATTCATTAGGAAAGATTGATGGAGAAGATCTTTTTGATGGGCTTCTCTCGGAGTTTGAAAAAAGAGCGTGGTATGTAAAAGAGGCAGGCTTACGAGCCTTCTTTAGGACAAAGGAAGATAAAGTGATTGACTATTTATTAGAATTAGCCCTTCAAGATAAAGAGAAAGATGTGAGAAAGACAGCCGTATTTCTTCTTGGAAAACTTGGTCAGGAGAGGATAAAAGAGGCTTTGGTGAAGATGCTCAAGGATAAAAATAAAGAAGTGAGGCTGATGATAGGTTTGGTGCTTTGTAAGTTAGGAGAGGATAGGGGTGCAGGCTACCTTCTTGATACATTGATGGGCAGGGATTGGAAGGCACAAATGATTGCAGCTTATGGGCTTTCTTTGATAGCCAAACATGAGACAACCCAAAGGATTGGAGAGCTAATGAAAACCACTGAGGCAAGGGTAAGAGAAGCAGCAGCTATTACTATCGGAAAGACAAGGGATGAAAAGTCAGCTCCTATGCTGGTCTCAGCCTGGGGAGGAGAGATAGATATGAAGGTAAAAAAGAGGATAGTAGAGGGGTTGGGAAGGATAAGAAGCCCAAAGTCTTTATCCCTTCTTGAGCTGGCTATCGCTGAACGAAGCCCTGAGATAAGAGAAAAAGCAGCGGTTGTTATTGGTATAATAGGTCAAAAAGAAGGGCTCGTGCCTTTAATGAAGGCATTAGAAGACACAGATTACCGAGTGCGAAGAGGTGTCCTTTCTTCTATCAGGCTCATCCTTTCTAAATTTGGCTCAGAGCTAAACGAGTCAGAACTCGGTTTTATAAAAAAGAGGACAGAAGAGATGGGAAAGAAGAGTTTTTCTGAAGTGAACGAATGGCTACTCCTTAAGTTACAGTTTCTTATCCTTGACTACAATAAAAAAAATGGTATACTTTAAGTAAGATGAAAAAACTGATAATCATCCTTTTTCTGAGCAGGCTATCTTTTGCAACACCCATAGATGTGGGTGTAGGGGCAAGGTCACAAAAAAATGGTATACTTTAAGTAAGATGAAAAAACTGATAATCATCCTTTTTCTG
>JASEHO010000103.1 GCA_030018505.1 bacterium | reverse complement strand
GGTAATCGGTAATCAGGTAATCGGTAACAACCAATGGATACTTTTCTTTACCGATTACCGATAACCTCTTACTATTTACCTTGCACTTCATTTGGCTAAATAGTTACTACAACTCCCTCTTTATCCTCTTTATCGCCCCTCCGATATGGTCAATTATATCAGAGGCAAGGATAGAGTATTCTGTTTTTTCTTCTAATGCTTCTTCTCCTGCTAAACCGTGAAGATAGGCCCCTAAGACTGCGGCATCCTTGATAGATAAACCCTGGCCTATTAGACTGGCAATCATCCCAGCAAGGACATCTCCTGAGCCTGCTTTCGCCATACCTGAACAACCTGTTAGGTTTATATAGGTTTGGCCCTCTGAAACAATTACTGTCCTGGCACCCTTTAGCAGAACAGAGATATTATAATCATTGGATAGCCTTTCTGCAATGCCTATTCTATCTTGTTCAATCTCTGAAACAGTCTTTCTCAAAAGTCTTGCCATTTCCCCTGAGTGTGGGGTAATAAGAATTTTTTTATTCTTAAGGATAGATAGGTCTTCTATAGCATAGATTCCATCTGCATCAAGGACAATCGGCAGGTCAATCCTCTCTACAAAGCGATTTATCAGCTTTCTTGTCTCTGGGTGTCTTCCTATACCTGGGCCAATGACCATAACATCTGCTTTCCCTGTCATCTCCATTATTCCATTATAGGCTGAAACTGAAAGGCTCCTCTTCTTTGTCTCAGGCAAAGGCTTGGTAACCACCTCAATAAGGCTACAGCCTATTATCCCTACCAAAGATTCCGGGATTCCAAGATAACAAAGACCTGCACCCATAGTTAAAGCAGATTGGCAGCAAAGAAGAGCCGCGCCTGTCATCCCAAAGGAACCAGCCAGAACAGTCACCTTTCCACATTGACCCTTGTGAAGATCAGGCCGTCTCTTTGGAAGGAGCAAACCTGCTTCTTCCCCTGTCAACATATTCCTCTCTATCTTTGGGTTAATTAGAAGCTCTTTTGGAAAGGAGATTGGGTCTATGATAAGGTCTCCAACATAATCTGCACCCGGATAGATAAGAAGCCCAATCTTTGGCAAACCAAAGGTTACAGTCATATCTGCCTGGACAGTCGCACCCAAAGGAATTCCCTTCTCACCGCAAAGCCCTGAAGGAATATCCAGAGAGATGACTAGACTCTCCTGGCTGTTCATAAAATCTATGCAAGCAGCTATCTCATCAGATGGAGGCTTGGATATGCCTGTTCCAAGTAGCCCATCAACAAATAGATCAGCAGAAGCCTTAGAAAGGTCATCAATGATTGGAATACCAAGTTTTTCTATGATATTATAGTTTATCTCCCTCTCCTGGCTCTGTTTCTCTGCTGAGACCACAAGACACTTAACAGAAACGTCTGAGAGAAAGAGGTGCCTGGCAACAACAAACCCATCCCCTCCATTATTCCCTGGGCCACAGAAGACAGTAACACTTCTTCCGCTTATTCTTTCTAACTCTGCCAGACAAATAGAAACAGCCGCAATCCCTGCATTCTCCATAAGAATCAAAGGCTCTATGCCAAAATCAGAGAGAGCCTTTTTATCTATCTCCTGCATCTGGTCTGGTGTAACTACCTTCATTTTTTTCCTTTCTTTAATACTTTCTTTAGTTAAATTCTTTACTGGTGCTCTGGTGCACTTTCTGTTACTTCAGATGGGTAAAGTGTTACATGCTTTCATTGTTTACATAGCCTTACCGCAAGCCTTATGGCTTCAATCATGCTTGTAGGTGAGGCCATATTCTTTCCAGCAATATCAAAACCGCAGCCATGGTCAGGGGATGTTCTGATAAAGGGAATTCCGAGCGTCAAGTTCACGGCTGTATCAAAGGCAAGCATCTTTAGAGGAATCAACCCCTGGTCGTGATACATCACTACAAAGCAATCAGCCTTCTTTAAGAAAGCAGTGTCTGGTGGCAGGGGCCCCTCTACTGACATACCCTCTTTGATTGCTCTCTTGATAGCCTTTTTTATCTCCTCTTCTTCCCTGCCAAAAAGACCGCCTTCCCCAGCATGAGGATTAAGACCCAGGACCAAAATCTTTGGCTCTTTTATCTTAAAATCAGAGGTTAGGCAAGAGTTACTTAGCTTTATCGCTTGATAGACCCTATCCTTTGTAATTTGAGAAGGAACATCAGCTAAGGGGATATGAATAGTAGCAAGTGTAACCTTGAGAGGCTCACTCACAAACATCATGGCCACCTTGCTCTTGCTAAGAGAGGCCAAAAGGTCAGTATGTCCAGCAAACCGTAATCCTGCCAGGTTCATTGCCTCCTTGCATATTGGAGCTGTAACCATAGCCTCTATCTTTTTTTCCTTTAAGAGAGGAAAACACTTAAGAATATACTCATAAGATGCCCTTCCTGTCCTTAAAGAAAACCTGCCCGGTCCTATCTTTGAAAGGTTTTTCAGGTCCAATAGATTTGGTTCATTAAAGGCTATCTGGGATATATCCTCTATCACTCGTATCTTTCTATATCTAAAAAAGGTGTTTTTCTCTCCGATAACCAAAGGATGACAGATGCCAGCTACAGAATCCAGAGCCTTAGCTATAACCTCAGGACCTATCCCTCCTGCATCGCCCATAGTTATTCCAATCACTGGTTTCATTGGTTAAAATTATACCCCAACCATTACATTTTTATCAATCATAAAAATTCTTTTGACACAAAGAGTCTGCTGTGGCTAAAATATAACAATGTTAGGCTCAGTAGGCAGGAGATATTCAGTCATTTTACTGAGACCTATTGTTGTTCTTCTAAATAAAATTAAGGTTGACTGCGACACCTTGAGTCTCATCGGGTTATTTTGGGCTGTGGCCGCAGGCCTGGTTTTTGCCAAAGGCTATCTGTTTGCAGGTGGGGTTTTAATCCTTATTTCAGGTATCTTTGACCTGCTGGATGGTGAGCTGGCAAGGTTTAGCCATAAAGAGACAAGATTTGGAGCGTTTCTTGATTCATCCCTTGATAGATATGGCGATTCTGCCATACTTTGTGGGATTATCTATTCCTTTAGGTTTCAGGATCTCTATTTAGTCTTGGGTTTAGCTACCTTAGTTGGTGCGTTTCTCACTTCATACACAAGGGCAAGGGCAGAGAGGTTTATTGACAAATGCTCAGTTGGGCTGATAGAAAGACCAGAGAGGCTTTGCTTGATCATACTTGGAGGTTTATTTCAGAGGATGGAATGGGTCTTGTGGCTATTGGCTATCTTAGGCAATCTTACAGTCATTCAAAGAATAATCTATATAAGAAAGGAGATAAAAGATGAAGAAGATTAGGGTTGGTATTATTGGGGTTGGGAACTGCACCTCATCCCTTGTTCAAGGGATAGAGTACTATAGGGAAAAGAGTTCTGCTATTGGCTTGATGCACTTTGATTTAGCAGGCTATAAGCCTGATGATATAGAGTTCGTCACAGCCTTTGATATTGATAAGAGAAAGGTGAATAAGGACCTCTCAGAGGCTATCTTTGAAAGACCAAACTGCACCACAAAGATAGCTGATGTTCCATTTATGAATGTTAAGGTAGAGCTTGGCTTTCTTTTAGATGGCGTGGCACGGCATATGCTCAATTACCCAGACGACCAGACCTTTGTCATAGATGAATACTTAGATGACTTTGTTCCTGAGGAGAAGGCTTGTGTAGAAAAGCAAAGGATTGTGGAAACCTTAAAAGAGAGGGCCGTAGAGGTTCTGATAAACTACCTTCCAGTAGGCTCTCAAAAAGCCGTAGAGTTTTATATGGAGTGTGCATTAGAGGCAAATTGCGCAGTCATAAACTGTATGCCTGTCTTCATTGCCTCGCATATTGAGTGGGAGAAAAGGTTCAAAGAGAAAAAGATTCCTATCATTGGAGATGATATTAAATCGCAGGTTGGGGCAACGATTACCCACCGTGTTCTGACCAGGCTCTTTGAGGATAGAGGGGTAAAACTAAAAAGGACATATCAATTGAATACCGGTGGAAATACAGACTTTTTGAATATGCTCAACAGAGATAGGCTTGCTTCAAAGAAGATAAGCAAGACTCAGTCTGTTCAGTCTCAACTATCAACGCCTCTTGAGCCTGAAAACATACATATAGGCCCATCTGACTATGTTCCCTGGCAAAAAGACAACAAGGTCTGCTTTATCAGGATGGAGGGAAGCGGGTTTGCTGATATTCCTCTTAATTTAGAGTTGAGGTTATCTGTTGAGGATTCACCCAATTCAGCTGGTGTGGCTATAGATGCCATAAGGTGTATTAAATTAGCCCTTGACCGAGGGATTGGCGGAGCCTTAATAGCGCCATCTTCTTACTTTATGAAGTCTCCACCTGTGCAGTATCCAGACTCTGAGGCAAAAAACCTGTTGGAGAAATTTATTGAAGAAAAAGATTAGAAAAAATGATTAGCTATGGAGATAAGAATAACCTATATTGTTCCTTCTGCGCAAAGCCAAAGGATGAGGTTGAAACCCTGATAGCCGGGCCAGGGCTATACATCTGCAATGAGTGCGTAGATCGCTGCAATATCATCTTAGAGGCCAAAGAGGAGAAGGCAGTAAAGAGGAGAAGAAAAGGGACGCTTACGCCAAAGGAGATAAAGATAAAGCTTGATGAGTATGTGGTTGGTCAAGAGAAGGCAAAGAAGGTTTTAGCTGTAGCCGTATATAACCACTATAAGAGAATAAACGCAGACCAGGATGATGATGGTGTAGAGATTGAAAAGAGCAACATCCTCTTAATTGGACCAACAGGCTCAGGAAAGACGCTCCTGGCTCAGACATTAGCCCGCATCCTTCATGTCCCATTTGCTATCGCTGATGCCACATCTTTGACTGAAGCAGGCTATGTCGGAGATGATGTGGAAATGATTCTTTTCAGGCTTATCCAGAGTGCCCAGGGCGATGTCCAGAAGGCAGAGAAAGGGATTGTTTATATCGATGAGATAGACAAGATTGCCAGAAAAAGTCAGGATACAGCCTCCATAACCAGAGATGTCTCAGGAGAAGGGGTTCAGCAAGGACTCCTAAAGATAATAGAAGGAACAATGGCATATATTCCTCCTAAAGGTGGAAGAAAGCACCCTGAGGTGGAACTTATCCCCATCAACACTAATGGTATATTGTTTATTTGCGGAGGCGCCTTCATCGGTCTTTCTGATATTATTCAGACAAGGCTAAAAAACAAGGTTTTGGGATTTGGTAGGAACCTTCATAGCAAGGAGGAGAAAGGGGAGATGCTCTCCTTAGTTACTCCAGATGACCTTCTCAAATATGGATTGATTCCTGAGTTTGTTGGAAGACTGCCAATTGTTACCACCCTCTTTTCACTCTCTTGCCAGGATATGGTCAGGGTGTTAAAAGAACCAAAGAATGCCCTTATCAAGCAGTATAAGAAGCTCTTTGCCTTTTCTGATGCCAGCTTAGAGTTTTCTGATGATGCTATTGCTGCCATAGCTGAGACAGCTGTGAAAAAAGCAATGGGCGCCCGCTCCCTCAGGTCAATTATAGAAGAGATAACATTGGATATGATGTTTGAATTGCCATCAAGCAAAAAACCAAAGGACTATCTTATCACAGAAGAGATGGTCAAGGAAAGGGCACAAGAAAGGGTTCTATTGAAAGAGACGGCATAAAGATTTCGTATGTGTTTAGCTCATTTTAGATTGGCTCATAAACAAAGGGTTCAAGGGGTCCA
>JASEHO010000102.1 GCA_030018505.1 bacterium | reverse complement strand
CCTCTATTCGCGAGGTGATACTCTTTCCGCTCCTAAAGCCAAATGAAGAAGTCAGGAGTCCAGTGTTGGGAGCCTGACTAAAAAACCACATTTTTTTGTAAAGGCTGTTTTCATAATTTGTGTAAAGATTTTTGTGGCTTATGTCTGAATCAGAGTTATTGGTCATTGACAGAAAGAGATTGACCAGGGTATAATTAAAAAATGGGATTATTTACATATAAGGCAAGACAGGCAGATGGCAGTATAATTAGTGGGGTAATAGAGGCGGATGATGTCCGAAAGGCGATAACCAATATTAGGTCCAAAGGATTAACTGTCATTTCAACTGAAGAGAAGAAGGCAGATATACTTGCTGGATTTCTTAAAGCTATAAATATATTTGATAAAGTCTCTCTTGGAGACAGGGTTTTGTTCTCAAGACAGTTTTCTACCCTCATAAATGCAGGAATCCCTGTTATCCAATGCCTGAACATTCTTGTTGACCAAACGAAAAAGAATGTTTTTAAGGGTATTTTAAGAGACATAAGAACTAATATTGAGAGTGGAGAGTTTATCTCATCGGCTATTGCCAAGCATTCTGATGCCTTTGATAACCTCTATGTAAGTATGGTTAAGGCTGGAGAGGTTGGTGGTGTCTTAGATGAGGTATTGGATAGACTTGCCCTCTATTTAGAGAATATCGCTGAGCTAAAAAGGAAGGTCATAGGCGCAATGGTTTATCCTATTATGATTGTCTTTGTGGCTGTGGGTGTTGTGGGCTTCCTTCTTACCTTTGTTATCCCAAAGTTTAAGGATGTCTTTAAGATATTTGGAGAGAAGCTTCCAGCACCTACCCAAATTTTGATCAGTGTTTCTGATTTCTTAGTTAAAAGGGGCTGGATTGTTGCCCTTGTAGTAATAGGCATATTTATGTTTGCTGGATTTATGATCAAAACAGTACCAGCAGTCAAATACAGGTGGCACAAAATTATATTAAGGGTGCCTCTTATTGGTGAGCTTTTACTGAAGGTTGCTGTAGCTCGTTTTACCAGGACGCTTGGAACCCTTGCCAGGTCTGGTGTTCCCATCCTTGAGGCTTTAGAAATATGCGCTACAACCTCTGGAAATAAGGTCATAGAGGCTGCTATTATGGATGGAAGGTCAGCCATTAAAGAAGGAGAGAGAATATCGGAGTCGCTAAAAACAGCCAATGTCTTTCCGCCTATGGTGGTTCAAATGATATCAATAGGTGAAGAGACTGGTGCTTTGGATTCAATGCTCTTCAAGGTGGCTGACTATTACGATAAAGAGGTTGATGCTACAGTGGCAGCCCTTGCTTCTATTATTGAGCCAGCACTCATCGTCTTCTTGGGCGTGGTTGTCGGCTTTATTGTTGTAGCTATGTATCTTCCAATCTTCAGCCTGCCAGCAATGATAAAATAGTGATCAGTTAACAAAAGAGCAGTAAAACTGTTCACTCTTCAGACAGTTTAGTAGGCGTTCAGCCATCAGGTATCAGCAGTCAGTTAGGAAAAAAGAAAATCAAGGCAGTAGCAAAAGTTATGGTTCTGCTTGTTTTCCTGTCCTTAGATGACTATAACCCTCTTAAAAGCTGATGGCTGAAAGCTGATACCTGAACGCTTAAGACAGTTTATTGTTCACTATGAAGATTGAAAACTTCTTAGAAGCCAGAAGAAAGAGATTAAGGCTAAGAGAACTTTATCCTGCCACTCAAAGAAAGGAAGGAGATATACTTATAAACGACAAGTGGTTTATTAACCTTTCTTCAAACGACTATTTGGGGTTATCTTCTCACCCGAGGCTTAAAACTGCCGCAAAGAACTGTAGCGAAATTTATGGAGTATCAACATCCTCCTCAAGGCTTCAAAGTGGAGATAACAAGCTACACCATAAATTAGAAGAAGATTTAGCCTTATTCTTGCAAAAAGAGGCCAGCCTTACCTTTGCTTCAGGCTACCAGACGAATGTTGGCGTAATACCTGCGATTTGCAAAAAAGGGGATGCTATATTTTTGGATAGATTAGCTCACGCCAGCATAGTAGATGGGGCAAGGTTGTCTGGTGCAAAAATATTTAGATTTAGGCATAATGATGTTGACCACCTTGAGTGGAGCCTGAAGAAAAACAGAAAAGATTTTGAGACAGGCTTAATAATAACAGAGGCTCTTTTTAGTATGGAAGGGGATACCCCTCCAATTTGCAAGATACTCCTTCTGAAAGAAAGTTTTTCTTGTCTCTTAATGGTAGATGAAGCTCATAGCATTGGGGTTCTTGGAGAAAGGGGTGCTGGGCTTTGTGAAGATAATGCTCCTCGTATTGAGCTTTTGATGGGAACATTCAGTAAAGCCATTGGCGGGTTTGGAGGCTATGTTGCCTGCTCCTCCTTAATGAAGGATTACTTGATAAACTCTTGCCGTTCATTTATTTACTCAACAGCACCACCACTGCCTGTAATAGCCGCAAATATTGAGGGAATTAAGATTATAAAAAAAGAGCCTGAAAGAAGAAAGGTGCTTTTAGCAAAGGCAAGGTATCTGAAAGAGGCTCTCTTGAAAAATGGCATAGCAACAAAAGGCGATTTTCAGATTCTCTCGATAATATTTGGTGATGAGAAGAAGACGATAGACTATGCTTCCTTTCTTCAAGAAGAAGGCTTTTGGTTGCAGGCAATAAGACCGCCAACAGTTCCAGAAAATGAATGCAGAATTCGGCTATCTGTCAATTTTTATCATAGCCAAGAGGCTTTAGATAGGCTGGTAAGGGCCATAGCAAGGAATTCATAATATTCCTCTACAATTGTTCCAATTTATTTATTGCAACTTAATTTATTCGCATATATAATTTACCAAAAAATATGCGAGGGTGGCGGAATTGGCAGACGCGCAAGACTTAGGATCTTGTGGGGTAACCTATGCGGGTTCAACTCCCGCCTCTCGCAGGAAAAAGATGGAAATATTTGGTTGGTGATGCCCAGATAAAGATAATAAAAACCCCTGACATGAAACTTTATGTAGAGCATTACCATCCGTTAACATACATCAGATCGATTTCGCATGACATTACTGATTTGGCTGAAAAAGACCACCATATAGCTTTAACATGGACCCCCAAAGAGATGATTTTGTATGTAGATGGTGAACCTGTCGCTAAAATTGCAAACGAAATAGAGGCTTTGGCACATATATAGGAATATTGCGGGAGTAACTCAGCGGTAGAGTGCAACCTTGCCAAGGTTGAGGTCGAGGGTTCGAATCCCTTCTCCCGCTCCAAAAAGGAGGAGATATGAGAGTAGAAGGTGGAGGAATAGCCGAAGAGATAAGTGATGAGAGCTTTCAGAAAGAGGTATTAGAGTCTGAAATACCTGTCCTGGTTGATTTTTGGGCGAGTTGGTGCGGTCCTTGTCGGATGATGGCACCATTTATTGAAATAATAGCCTCAGATTATAAGGACAGAGCCAAGGTACTAAAGCTCAATGTTGATACAAACAGAAATACAGCAGCTCAGTATGGAATAATGAGCATCCCTACATTCAAGTTTTTTGTCAAAGGAAGGGTGGTTGATCAATTAGTTGGTGTAATACCTGAAGAGGTTATGAGAAAAAAACTTGAGTCCATTATTGAATCTGCATTGTCTGAAGACGGGGCGTAGCGCAGCCCGGTTTAGCGCGCATGCTTTGGGAGCATGAAGTCGGAGGTTCGAATCCTCTCGCCCCGATAATAATAAAGAACCGCATAAATGCTTGCATTATTTCCTCTCCTATTCTCTTTTCTTTTTTATCTTATTACCCTAACCCCAACTGTTGGTCTGCATGACAGCGGTGATATGACCACAGCCTGCTTTACTATGGGAATATGCCACCCAACAGGCTATCCCTTATACACTATATTTGGCAAGCTCTTTATCACCCTTGTTCCTATTGGAAGTATTGCCTACAAGATGAACTGCCTTTCCGCAATCTTTGCCTCCATTACTGTTATGATGGTCTATTTCATCACCTCAAAACTGATCACTAATCACCAATCACTAATCACTAAAATAATTCCTGCCATTGTTGCTTCTTTGGTATTGGCCTTCTCTACTACCTTCTGGGAACAAGCAGTAATAGCTGAGAAATACACCCTAAATGCTCTATTCTTCAGCTTACTCACTTATCTTCTTCTAAAGACTCAAAACTCAAAACTAAAAATTAAAGACTATTTATTGCTTGCTTTTGTATTGGGTCTCTCCTTTGCCCATCACTTTCAAACGACCTACATCATTCCTGGAGGTATATTCTTTATCATTATTACATTATGGAACCGCAGAGATACAAAGCACAAAGGCACAAAGGCACAAAGAAAAAATCCCTTAAATTTTTTAGATTTGAAAACCAAATTTTCATTTTTCATTTCTCATTTCTCACTCTTCACTTTATTATTCCTCCTCCCCTTGTTTCTTTGGCTCTATCTTCCCATTGCCGCATCAGGAAACCCTCCTCTAAACTGGAATAACCCCCAGGACCTCTTTGGTTTTAAGAACCATATTACTGCCTTTGGGTATAAAGCCTTGTTTTCTTTGCCTTCTATCTCAAGGTTCATCTCGCAAAATCTTCCCAGACTCCTAAATGAGCAATTCTCCTTTCTTTTAATCTTTAGTCTGCCTGGAATAGCCTTTCTTTTCAGAAAAAGGCTCTTTTTTTTAATCTTCTTATTCTTTACAGTCTGTATAAATATCTATCTTGCCTTAGGCTATAACATCCCAAACATTCAGGATTATTATATCCCGCTCTTTCTATACCTTTCGATTCTCATAGGTTGTGGCTTGTTTTTTATTCTTAGAATACAGAGACTATCCTTTCTCTTTCTTCTACTGCCTTTAGTCCTCTTATATCTTCATTACCCCTTTTGCAACAGATCAAAGCACTATTTTGTCTATGACCACACCCGCTCCCTTCTCAACACCCTTTCTGAAAACTCAGTCTCTTTCTATACGATGGACTACAACATCTTTCCACTCTGGTATCTTCTCTATGTGGAGAACAGGGATGAGAAGATAATGCCAATTTTATATCCCTACTTCCATCAAGACTGGGTGCTTAAAGAGATGA
Organism: bacterium; assembly: GCA_030018505.1. Classification (GTDB taxonomy): domain Bacteria; phylum UBA9089; class UBA9088; order UBA9088; family JAGUXG01; genus JAGUXG01. The sequence continues at coordinate 782 of JASEHO010000102.1, read as the reverse complement.
ATACTATTATTCCAGAGGCAAAGATTGACCCTACTCTTTCACGCGGAAAGCCTTATAATGAGCTTCCAGAAATATTAAGGAGGAGGTTTGATACTCTTGTGGCGAATAATCCGAATATTTCTGTTTATCTTGATTTCAAAGGTACTGTTCCTTCTTCCCATATCCTTCTTCCCAAAGGCTTTGTCTATTATGTGGCTAAGGCTGATATAGATTTAGGTAAGTTTTTGGATGAAAACCCACCAGATTTTCTATTTCGCTTCCTTGGCGATGAAAGCATAAAAAAGAACTGGAGAATAGAAGGGATAATAAAAGAGTATTCTAATGGATGGAAGGAGAGGGGCAGTTTTTATAATATGCTGGGTAGGTTACAAGATGGATTAAATTCTTACAAGAAGGCTTTGGGCATTACAGAAAATGACCCGGAAATCTACAAAGAGATGGGCAGAAGCTATGTATTATTAGATGATTATGAGAATGCCCTTTGTTCTTATAATAAAGCCTTAAAACTGAATCCAGCTTATGCAGATTGCTTTGCTGACCTTGGCGTGCTCTACTTTAAGATGGGAAAATTGGATATGGCGATCTTTTCTTTGAAAGAGGCTCTCTCTATCAACTCGGATCATCCTGAGGCAAAGAGGAACCTCTCTTTGCTCAACAGAAGCAATCCTTCAGCTATCAATTGAAGAAGAGAGCATAAAAGCCTTCCGAAAAAGAGTAACACTTTACCCATCTTGAGTAATAATCTCTCTATCGGTGAGGGAAAAATTCAATGTAAAATGCAA
>JASEHO010000101.1 GCA_030018505.1 bacterium | reverse complement strand
GCCACTGAACTTGACAACCTTATCCCTGCCAGTAAATCCACGGCTAAGCCTGATAGCAGACATTGTTGCCTCTGTCCCTGAGTTCACAAATCTTATCAACTCTATAGAGGGAAATGCCTTGATTATCTCTTTTGCTAATCTTGTTTCAAGCTCTGTAGGAAGACCAAAGGTTATACCCTTTAGTCGGCCTATCCAAATATTTGATAATAGAAAGCAAAGTAGATTTGCCTGATCCAAATGGATCTATTATCTTATAATGGCCAATTTTCCTATTATTTTCTGATTTCTATTATTAGTGATTGAATAGATATAGATGCCTGATGCCACCTTCTTTCCTGACTTATTATGGGCATTCCATTGCCAACTGCTACCAGTTATATGCTTTTTATCTATTATCAACTCACCAGCGACATTATATATTTTAATCTCCACCTCTTCTGTAGTCGGAAGTCCTCTAAAGGTGATGCCTGAAGCAGAAGATGAAAATGGATTTGGATAAACATAGATATTACTGAGAGTAGTAGTGTCGCCTGTAGATAATCCCATAAGTACATATACAGAAAAGGAGGAGATAGGAGCCGATACGGTGTTCGAATCAGAATTAACTTTAGAGCCTTCAAGTCTTTGCCAATGAGCTACTGAACCTGTGCCGATAATTCTGTATACCGCTAATTCGACCTCTCTTAAGGGAGGATTGGAATTATCCACCACCCCATCTTGATCAAGGTCTAAATAGGGAATAGTAACGGTGGCTGGCGCCATAAAATTATTGGTAATGGGAGCATCGTTTTCATTATAGCCTGTAATCTCAGTGACAGAGTCAGGTATTCGATTATAGGTTGGGTCAGCATCATCCTTATAGTTAGCTGTATCTATCTTAGCACTACCTGGATTCAGGTCAAAGTTGATATAGTAACCCTCTCCTATGGCAAAGGATGTAAACTCTACTTTTGTCTTTTCATCTTCAGCTACTACTACTCCTTTTTTCGCAGGATTCATCAAGACTTTGAAACCTTTACTCAAAACACAACTTTTCGCCTTTGTATTGCTTATAACAACATCCCATTTGCCTGGTTGGGCCTTACTCAGGTCAAAATCGCAGATGATCTTATTTGAGTTCTCTACCATAATCTTATTGGCTATAATATCTGGTTGGCTACTTTTCCTTAATCTAACATCTGTCCCAGAAACAAAATTTGTTCCATTTAAGGTAGCCTTTATTAAACCAGTATTTAATACTATATTAGGATTGATTGTGGCAAGAGTAGGCAAAGGAATATTTATGGTTATTCCATCACTGACATCCGAATAACTTCCATACAAACCTGCTCCATTTCTTGCCCTCGCTCTGGCATAATAGGTTTTGCCATTTTCGCAATCAAATATAGTCTTGCTTAAGACATTACCAATATCTCCATCAAATTTATCACCTTTACCTGGGGAGGTGCCTACCTGCAACCAGTAGCCTGCTATCCCGCTCTCTGGATCATCAAGGGTTCCTTTTGTCCAGGTGAAGATGATTGACAAATCTCCATAAACCCCTCTATCTATAGGTGTGCCTGGTAAACCAAGAGGAGGACTGTTATCTTCTTTTCCATAAGAGAAGGTGGCTTGCAATAGATAGGAGTTTGATGGACTGTAATACTTCTTCCAACCAGTCACCAAGATATAGTAAAGACCTGAACTGGTGCCAAGATCATAATATATATTTTCGTTCTCTGATCCTTCATTTATAGACTTAGCCACAGTCTTGTAAGAGGGATCATAGAGGTAGAGGTCATAATCACTGGCAAAGGGGATACTCGTAAGAGAGATGGATATTATTCCACCATTAGCCCAGATTTTATAATAATCCATATCACCTGGAGCAAAGATATAGGATTCATAAATATTTTTAGAGGTTAATTGGTAGGCTTGGGAAAAGGAGTCATTTGGTTCATAGGTATCAGAGGATTCTGTTAAGGTGATTCCATGGTTCAAAAAGGCGGTCTCAATCTCTGTTTGATGGGGGGTACCATTAGAAAGGTCTCCATCATCATCGTCAACCAAAAGGATTGCCTCAAGACCTTCTTTGAAACTTTGAGGCTGGAAGAATAAAGATTCAAAGATCAACTTATCTGCTTCCTCTTTTCCCAAGGCTTCTCGTATCTTCCAGAGGGCACCAGCATAGATCCGTCCATCATCATGTACCTCACCCTGCCAATCCTCTGGATAACGGTATGTATTGACCAAATTCCTCTGGTTCCCTTTAGGCATCACCCATTCACCTATATTCGAATCGTTACAGATGGAGGCTGCAAAGTAATCAGCTAAGGCTTCATCCATTGCCCCGGGCTGACCATAGGGTAGTAGATTATAGATATGGTTAACCACTGCATGGGTATACTCATGATAGATTACATCCCGGGAGCGGGCAAAGTCCTCACAAACATCTCCATCTCCAAAGCAAATGACATTTTCGGAAGGATAGTAGAAGGCATTATCGTAATCCGTTCCATAGTGGACAACAGCCTTCATCTGACAATCTAAATTATAGTTATGGGTATTCTTATAATAGTCATGTAGAAGATTAAGATGGTAGAAAACATTTACCTCATCACAATGGGTATCTTGGGGAGAATAACTCCATATCCAGGAGGGGCTAATGTTGCCAGTAGGAAAGGCATATTTATCTATATCAAAACCATGGGCAGTTCCACTTTCGTCGGTCTTAAGATAGATTCCAATCGTATCACCTTCTACCTCCTCACTCCAGAAATCACCTTTCGTTCCTGTGTATGTACCCACCACGGTGCTGGAGCCATCATAGATGTAAACATAATCAAACTCTTGTTCGGTCTCAAACTTGGAGAAGTGCACTTTTATCTTTTCTGCTCCGGGATGGGTGATTGTCCAGGTACCTTCATACTTATTAGGATAAGGATGGAGAGAAGAGATGCTATAGTTAATCTCATTCCATTCACCAATATATCTGGCATCAGAGGTATCTTCATTGTCAACATCAACATAAGGACCCTTCAGTTCAGAAGAGATCAAACCAGTACCTGCACTGCTGTAATACCCACCATCATCTGTAGTTGTCTGGGAGGTACCAATATTTATCTCCTCGTGGGCAAAGGGCACTGAATGGAGAGGATCTGATCCAACAGAAGGGAAAACCTTACCCATAACCCTTCCAGAGGTTTGAAACCTCAGGTTGTTGTATTTTTCAATAATCTTGCCAGAATCTGCGGCTATATAATAAATCCAGTCTCCCAAAGGATCGTGGCAGAAGAATCTTACCTTCCAACTCAATATCCCTTTGTCTTTGGGTAAGACCACCAGGGTAACCTCTGATCTAATAATAGGTGATTTTGGGCCAAGATAATCTTTGGTTATCTCAATAGCCCTGCTTTTGTGAATAATAGGAGTTATAGGAGTTTTGATTTCTGGATGGTAATTAGAGTCAATTGAGACAATCTGGCCATCTTTGGTTAAAGAAAGAGAAAGATTAGCCCTCTCTACCAGAAGGCCCTGATAAATCTGTTGATAGACAACATGATTAAATTTTCTATTTTCCGCTACCTTGAGCAACTTGAGATTTTTAGTTTCTATCCGAAGAAGAGCCTGATTCTCAGAGAGAAAAGCTCTGGCAATCTTGCAGGGCCTACCTTTTACTGGCGCCGTATGATAACCAAATATCTTTTTTGGAATACCTGTCTCAGCGTTGAACCGAATCTTCCATTTGTTATTATAGCCTTTGTTGAATCTCTCCAACCCAAGAAGTATCTCCTTTGAAAATTTCTTGTTACTCTCAAGAGGACTGACTACCTTTCTTCTTTCTTTCTGTTGCTCATCTGTTGGCATAAAAGCAAAGACAGGGGTGCTAACAAAAAGCATAATCAGCAACAAAAAAAGTTTATTCATTTTTTAGAATACTAAATCTATCCCGCAGGCTCCGTACCTACCCCTATTAAATTCTTTACCCATTAAGTACCCCCTGTCCTTAAAACCAGCCCTTGCAACAATAGCAATCCAATCCGTAATATGCTTGGTTAGATTGGCTGCTACATGATAACCATTTTCCGTTATTGGCTGATGCCACCAGTCTATCTCACTGCTTATCAGGAGACCTTTTTTAATCATTTCACCATTTATCTCTATCCCTGCCCCATAAAATCTTCCCTCTGGTCCTTTGCCATATCTTATATGGGGAGCAAAGAAGATCAGACCCCTTTTTACATAAAGGTCAAGATAATACTCCTCTCCAATGGGTGTGATGTTGAACCTTGCAGAGGGAAGAAATCTTGTCGATTTATGGTTGAAATAAGGGATACAAAGAGATTTTTCTCCTGCCACAAGATACCTGCCTATGGAATAGACGGATACCCACAAAATTGGATCAGCTAAGTTGTATAGAGAGTTCTTTTTAAGCCTTCTATAATCATCTGCCGCAGACTCAGCAGACCCTTCTTCACCCCTTTTTATATCCATCTCTATAAGATAAGCTGAAATATCACCATGTATCCTAAAACCTTCTGGGTCAGAGTTAGGATCAGGTGTTCGGTAAATATAGGTATTTAGATAGAGCTTATTGGACAAGAAGAAGAGGGCTTCATGATAAGAAATCTTTCCATCTTTATAAATCTTTCTCTCCAATTTCTGGGCTAATACATTATTTGACTCTATTCCTCCTAAGGTTAAAGAGAGTCTTTTGTCAATATCTTCTGGATAGCCCTTCTCATAATGGACATATGCCCTTTTATTGTCAAAAGGCCAGTATTCCCAGGGAGAATATAGCTTATAGCTTGCAGTAACATCATGCTCCCTTGCCCGGCCACCATGCCCAAAGTATTCGTGATGAAGAACTGTTGTCCAAATAGATATGGGATAGTCTAAGAGAAAGAATTTTCCTATTCTGACAGCCTTCCTTTCTTTTAAGCCTGGAATATACTCAACAGCCCTGTTGAAAAGGCTATAGCCTGTTATTAGATTCCCTGCATCCTCTTCCATATCTATATCGTCAGAACTCACAAGAAATGAGTATCTCTCGCAATATCCAGAAGAAGAAAAAAATAATAAGAGAAGCAAAGCCTTTTTCATGATCTTTTCCAGAAAAGAAACATTGTTCCACTTATACCTATAAATATATACCCAAAGATAAAAACAGACCACCATAGAAAGAGGCTCCACCTCTTAAAAAGAGTTCTTTTGGATGAACAACATACCAATCAAAGTTGAAAAGGGCATAAAAAAGCCTTGCACCTACTAAGGAAGAGAAAAAGATGCATATTATTAACTCTATTATTATCTTTTGGCTTATTCTGACGGAAAAACCCCTTCTCCTTGCTATCAGTGCTCCTACAATAAAAGCAAAGAGAAGAAATGTTTCTCTCGAATAAATATAAAGTGAGCCTATAAGTTATTGAACAAGGTTTTGAGAGAGATAATAAGATGGAAAAGGAAAATCTGAAAAGATAAAAAGATCCAGTCTGCCTCGCCACCCAATCAATCCAACCCCTCAAACGCATAAGAGCTTGCTTTTAGTGTCTTTTCAATATCTTCTTCTGTGTGAGCAGAAGAAAGAAACAATGTTTCAAATTGAGAGGGTGGAAGATAGACACCCTTTTTAAGCATAAACTTAAAAAACTTGCTATACGCTGAGGTATCAGAGGTCTTTGCTGTCTTATAGTCTATGACACTCTCTTTCGTAAAGAAGATGCCGAGCATAGAGCCTATCTGGGTAGAGAAGATTTGGACACCAGACCTTCTGGCATTATCCCGTATCCCTTCAGAGAGCATTTTAGCCTTTTCTTCCAAATCCCTATAAATACCCTTATCTTCTGCTAAAACCTTGACCGTGGCAAGACCTGCGGCCATAGCCACTGGATTTCCTGAAAGTG
>JASEHO010000100.1 GCA_030018505.1 bacterium | reverse complement strand
AAATTGCAAATTTAGCTGAAATGCTAAATTTGAAATGATTTATCTCCGGACACCCTTAATGTATAGGCTTAAGCGGTTACAAATTTTAATCTACCTATAGGCAACAGACCTTACCAAAACTTTTTTAGGTGATAGTAAATTTAAGTGTTGTAAGAGAAAATAATATCCGAGAATTTATTCTTGGTATATATATTTACTATGTTAAGGCTTTTGTTTCTTGTCCTTCTTATAGTCTTTAGTTCAGAAGCTGAGGATATTAAATCTTCCGAAACTCATTATCTTCCTGAGGATATTAAATCTTCCGAAACTCATTATCTTCCTGTTGATTGGGTGAATCAGATTGCAGCCACCAAAGGCACACCCTCCTATCTCTATGCGGCTACATTTTTTGGGGTGTATAAGAGCAAGGATAAGGGTGTTACCTGGCAAACAGAAAACGATGGGCTGGAAAGCCCAATAATAAACAATCTTCTCATTACTGATAAAGATATATATGCTGCTACAAATGAAGGGGCATTTGTAAAAGAGATTAATTCTTCTCTTTGGGAAAAGGTAAGCCTTCCTGATATATTTGTCTATTCTTTGGCTAACTTTGGTAAAACTGTCTATGCAGGTGCGATAGATAAGATATGGAGAAGTAGAGATTCTGGAAAGAGCTGGGATATAGCAAAAGAGTGCATAGGCACAATTCTGTCTATTGTTGCAACAAATGGTTGTGTTCTGGCTGTTTCCTATGAAAATGGTGTATTTGTCAGCTATGATAAAGGAGAAAGCTGGGAGAGTATTGGTCCAAGAGATATGGGTGCCAGGGATTTGGTTATAAAAGGCAATAAGCTGTGTCTGGCTACAGAAAAAGGGTTTATGATAACAGAGGATTGGGACAATAATTGGAAAGAGTTGAATTATGGTCTTTTCTCTAAAGAGCTTCAGACAATAACTCTAACTGAAGATAGGCTCTATGTCGGCTCATTATTTGGAGGGGTTTTTCAGAGCAAGGACTGCGGAGAATCTTGGGAAGCCATAAACACTGGTCTGGACAACACAAATATCCGCCATCTCTTTATTCAGATGGATAATGAAAAGAAGATCTATGCAGCAACAGAGAAAGGAATATACATTACAGAAACAGGTGGTATGGATTGGAAGCCTTCTAAATTAGTCAGGGTAGAAGAGAGTCCTCCCCTACCCATAACCCCTGAGTCTGTAAGGGAAAGAATGGAAAAACTTGGTATTCCTCCACCAGCAAAAGAAGGCGAGAAAAAAGGTGGTCATTGATAAAGTTTTGGATGGGGAGGATTACCTTGCAAATCTTCCGGACTAATCTGTTTGGTATATTGAGATTTTTTTAAGAGTTGCATTATAATTATGCTATCGTTATGCATATCTTTTGGTTGGAGGTAAAAGAATGAAGGTAGTTATCATTATGGGTTCGGAAAGGGATTTGGAGCATTGCCAGAAGATAGGCTGTTTTCTGGAAAGATTTGGCATTGGCTATGTTTTTAGAATAGCCTCAGCCCACAAGACACCAGAGAAGGTCCTATTGATTATCAGGGAGTATGAAGAAGAGGCTATCTTTATCACTGTGGCAGGCAGGAGCAACGCTTTATCAGGCTTTGTTGATGCCAATACAAAGAGACCAGTCATTGCCGCACCACCTTATAATGAAGCAGACATATTCTCAAGTCTGAGGATGCCCTCAGGTGTTGCCCCATTAGTAGTGATAGATCCAGAGGGAGCGGCACTTGCGGCTATAAAGATATTGGCACTTTTAGACAAAGCATTGGAAGAAAAGCTCAAAGCCTTTCAGAAGGAAAAGAAAGGGGAGATAGAAAAGGCAGATTTGGAAGTGAAGATTTTGTAATAGGGATTGAGAAGCTCCAGAAGATGAAAAAGATTGTTTTTGGTGTGATTTTGGTCTCAGGGTTAGTAGAAGCAGAGTTAAGGATAGAACCCAAAAAAGAATGGACATTTATGGTCTATCTTGATGGCGATAATAACCTTGAGAAATACGGGATAGATGACTTTTTGGAGATGGCTCAGATAGGCTCAACAGACAAGATAAACATCATTGTCCAGTTTGATCGGGTTGATGGGTATGATATGAGCTATGGCGATTGGAAGACAACAAAGAGGTTCTATATCACCCAGGGGATGACCCCCACAGCAACAAATGCAATCCTTGATATAGGTGAAGCTAATATGGGGGCTACCCAGACAGTAATAGACTTTATAGGCTGGGCAAAGACAGATTATCCTGCCAAAAGATATGCATTAGTCTTTTGGAACCACGGTGGTGGCTGGCGTAAAGACTCCAAACCACACAAAGCTGTCTGCTGGGATAAAACATCTAATGATTGCCTCTATATGGCAGAGGTGAAGGAGGCGCTGGCTGGAGAGCATTTTGATATAATTGGTTTTGATGCCTGCTTTATGGGAATGGTTGAGGTTGCTTATCAGCTTAAAGATTGTGGAACTGTAGCTGTATTCTCGCAAGAAGTAGAACCAGGAGATGGCTGGCCTTATAATACCATTTTAGCTGACCTTGTTGGAACACCGACTTTTGGAGCAAAAGATCTCGGCAGGGTGATTGTGGAAAGATACATAGAATCCTATGATGATTCATATGTTACCCAATCTGCTGTTGACCTTACACAACTTGGCACAGTAGCCACAAAGATAAGCGACTTTGCAGACAGCCTAAACTCTCATTATGATGAATTGAAGGTCTTAAGAGCAAATACGGATGACTGCGGTGCCTATGCTGACATCTTCTGCTTTGCAAGCCTTGCCAGTAGTATTTCAAAATTCCAAGATTCTGCTGAGAGCCTAAAATCTGCTATCTCTGATAGTATCATTGCTGAAGGTCATAGAAGTGGTCATCCAGATTTTCATGGAATGAATATCTATTTTCCTAAAGTTAAAGATGAGGAATATGATGATTATGTGATAGATAGGGTAGCTTGTTTTCCGCAGGATACAACCTGGGATGAGTTCCTGGCAAGGTATTATGAGAGTTCTTCAAGTGCTATATTCACAGGCAGTTTCACAGATATAGGTATAGACACAGATAACGACAGCAAATACAACTACTTACAGTTAAGTTTAGAGATTAATGTGAGAAAAGAAGGAGCTTATAGTGTTGAAGTAGGTTTGGAGCTTGGAAGCGATAGTATTGGCATTGGAGCTTCTCAACCTCTGATGCCTGGCACACAGACAATCAGTCTTCAGTTTAGGGGAGAGGCTATCTTTAAAACAAGGGTTGATGGCCCCTATAGGTTCATTGCGAAGATATATAAAGGCGGTCTTATAGACAAATTTTCTGGATATACAGGCACTTATACCTACACCCAGTTTGAGATACCGAGCATCCTTACAGGCAGTATCTCCTATTCAGGAACAAAGACAGGGAATCTATATGTTCTGTTAAGCGATAATCCTGAAATAACAGAAGATTCAATAGATTATTATACGATGATAAAGACCCCTATCTTTCCACAATCCTATGAGATTATAGATATTCGTTCAGGAACATACTATGTTGTTGCTTTGCTTGATGCAGATGAGAATAATGAACCAAGCATTGGCGACCCTGTTGGTATGTATGGCACATTGACATCTGCAATCTTCTTCTGGGAAGTGATTGGCACACCTACCCCTTGTTATATTCAGGATGGTTCAATCACCCAGGGCATAGATTTTGCATTAACTCAAGAGATTATTGGCCTACCAGGTGATGCTTGGGACCCAATGGATGATACAGCAGGAAGTGCAACCTTGCTTATACCTACTACTTCTGAGCAGTCCCATGGACCACATACCTTAAGTAGCACAGATCCCTATGATTGGTATAAGATGCATCTTGTCTCAGGAACTATCTATAACTTCAACACCATTGGGGGCTCAGGCGATAACTATGGAGAGCTTTATGATGGGCCAGGGACTAATTACAATCGTGTAGCCTATGATGATGACTCAGGAGGGAATAGGCAGTTCAACCTCTCCTATCAAGCAGAAAAGACGCAGGATTACTATCTGAGAATGAAGAGATACTCATCAGGTAGCTGGTCAGGGTATCTTAAGTATTCTTATAAAGGGACAACAGAAGAATCCAATATAATCAGTGTATCTAATGCTGAGGGTGGTCTTGGTCAGACAATCACTGTCCCTATCAGGATACACAAGAACAAAGAACCCATTGATGCCTTTGGCATGGATTTAATCTATGATGAGGCTATGCTCCTCTTTGTCGGTCTCGGAAGAGGAGACTTAACTGCGCACTTTTCTTGCTTCGATGGCACAGAGACAGCCTCTGGCACGATTAGAATAGGTGGCTTTGACCCTATGCCAATTTCTACTGATAGCAGTGGGATAATAGCTGAGGCTATCTTCTCTGTTATTTATGAAGAAGAGGGGACATCTATACTCTATTTGTCGCAGTTAAAGGATGATCTAAAAGGGTTTGGGGTTATCTCGGGAATATTTACCAGTTTCCCACATCACGGGGATGTGAACAATGACAACGAAATAACCCCGGATGATGCCCTTATTGCTTTCAAGGCATACCTTGGTTTATATCCCCTTACGAACTACTGGCAGAGATCTGTGGCTGATAGAAATAAAGATGGAGAGGTAACCCCAAAGGATGCCCTGATTACCTTTAAGGAGTATCTGGGCATAAAGTCTCTCTTCGCCAGTCAGCCTACAAAACTTAACACCACCCAAATTATCAGTGTTAGGAGTGCAACTGATGTTCCATGCTCCTCTGTGGTCATTCGTATAGACCTTGAAAGCAATGATAGGCAGGTGGATGCCTTTGGTCTGGAGCTTCTCTATGACCCAAATATCCTTGTTTATAGAGAGGCAAAAACAGGCATACTTACGGAAAATCCTATCTTCTTTGATAGTAGCATAGTTAGCACTGGAACAGTCAGAATAGGTTGGTTTGGGACTGCCACGATTGGTAGCGCTGGTTCATTTTTAGACATAATCTTTGATATAAAACCAGATGCTAATGGTTCTTGCAACCTAACCTTATCCAATCTTAAGGATGACATTAAAGGGGCAGGCACAATAAGCGGAAGATTTGTGGTCGAAGAGATAGCTGATAATCTTCTCAATGTCCAAGTCTATCCTAATCCTTGCAAGGGTGGCGACAGGATAACCTTCACAAACCTCACGGCCCAGGCAACTATCAGAATCTTCAATATAGCTGGAGAAGAGATTGAAAGATTAAAGAGCAACACCTGGTATCTTCCTCCAAAATTAGCATCAGGTGTCTATATCTATCTGATAACCGATAAAAACCAGAGAACCACAGGCAAGATTGGGATTGTGAAATAATTGATAATTTTACATTGAACTTTACCCGTTACTTCATAATGGCTAAAATGTTACCAGAAACTAATATTACAAGACAGACTTAGTATTTGGAGGCAAAGATGGAAGATAAGAAGGTTTTAGATGTGATGACCAGAGGAGTTGTCTCTGTTCATCTTGCAGACAGCATAAAAGAGGTGGCCAGGGCATTGGCTGAGAACAAAATCCATGCTGTAGCTTGTATGGATGACAATGGAGATGCTATTGGTGTTATCTCTGAGATGGATCTCTTGAAGGTGATGGATCAAGACTTAGACCGGACAAGAGCAGAGGATATTATGTCCTCTCACCTTAGAAGCATTACACCGAATTCAAGCCTGAGAGAGGCGGCAGAGGTAATGTTAGGGCTCAAGGTTCACAGGCTCATCGTCCTTCATCCAGAAGGGAGAAGGGCTGTTGGTGTTCTGTCAATCAGTGATATTATTAGGGAGATGACCAAAGAAGTTTAGAGTTCAGAGTGTAGAGTTGTAACTGTTTACCGAGATAGAAGTGCAAGGTAAATAGTAAGAGGTTATCGGTT